>JAJXSV010000009.1 GCA_021784375.1 Actinomycetes bacterium
CGCGTAGGCGCCCGTCCGCACCACGTCGAGTGCCAGTTCATCGGCGGGGATGGCCTGGGCCAGTGCGGATGAGGCGACGCCGATGCGCGGTCGCAGCTCGAAGACATCGGTGAGGCCGAGCAGTTCATCGAGGATCGAAGCGACGCCCCGCGTCGGGTGCATGAGCGTCGCCGCGATGGCGAGGAGTGTGGTCTTGCCTGCTCCATTCGGACCGAGCAGCACCCAGCGCTGGCCCTCCGCGACGGTCCAGTCCACATCATCGAGGATCGGCTTGCCATCGCGGATGACGGTGACGCCTGCGAACTCGATGACCACGGAGGCAGCCTACGTGAAGCTCGGGAGGGCCCGTTCGATAGCCTTCACGGCATGCTTGATCGTCGCGGCCCCCTGCTCGTCGTCATGGATGTCGACAGCACCGTGATCGAGCAGGAGGTCATCGAGCTCATCGCCGCGCATGCCGGGGTGGAGGAGCGGGTGCGTGCGGTCACGGAGTCCGCGATGCGTGGCGAACTCGACTTCGCGGCCTCGCTGCGCGCTCGCGTGGCGCTGCTCGAGGGACTGCCGGTGTCGGTGCTGGATGAGGTACGTGCGGCCGTGAGGCTCACCAACGGGGCTCGCGCACTGGTCGACGCCCTGCATGCTGGCGGTCATGTCGTGGCCTTGGTCTCCGGCGGCTTCGACGTCGTCGTAGACGCCATCGCCCGTGCCGTCGATGCGGATCACCACCATGCGAACACGCTCGAGGTGCACGACGGGCGGCTCACGGGTCGCGTCACGGGCGAGATCGTGGACCGTGCGGTGAAGGCGCGCATGCTCCGGGAGTACGCGGCCGCACACGGGATCCCCCTGAGCCGCACGGTGGCCGTGGGCGATGGGGCCAACGACCTCGACATGATGCGGGAGGCGGCCATCGGCATCGCCTTCTGCGCCAAGCCGATCGTGCAGGAGCAGGCAGATGTGTCGATCAACGAGCGCGACCTGCGGCTCGTGCTCGATGTGATCGCGAACGCCTGACCGAGCGCAGACCCGAGGTCCGCGCAACTGCCGCCCGCAGCCGAGGCTCAGCCCGCTATGGCGTGCACGCCACCATCGACGTGGACGATCTCACCGGTGGTCTTCGGGAACCAGTCGCTCATGAGGGCCACGCACGCACGTGCCGAGGGCTCGGTGTCCTCGAACTCCCAGCCCAACGGGGCGCGGGAGTTCCAGACGTTGACGATGGACTCAAAGCCGGGGATGGACTTGGCAGCCATGCTGCCGAGCGGTCCAGCCGCCACCAGGTTGCAGCGGATGCCCTGCGATCCCAGGTCGCGCGCCAGGTACCGGTTCGCGGACTCGAGTGCGGCCTTCGCCACACCCATCCAGTCGTACACCGGCCAGGCCGTGGTGGCGTCGAAGGTGAGGCCGACGATGGAACTTCCGCTCGACAGCAGGGGACGCGCAGCCATGGCCAGGGCCTTGAGCGAGAAGGCGGACACGTGCACCGCCGTCGCGACCGACTCCCAGGGGGTGTTGAGGAAGTTGCCGCCGAGGGCGTCCTGCGGCGCGAACGCCACCGAGTGCAGCACGCCGTCGAGCGAGGGCAGGTACTGCCGTACGTTGTCAGCGAGCGCTGCCAGGTGCTCCGCATTGGTGACGTCGAGCTCGACGATCGGAGCTTCCACGGGAAGGCGCTTCGAGGTCCGAGCCGTCAAGGACATGGTGCGCCCGAAGGAGGTGAGTACGACGTTGCCCCCCTCCTCCTGCACCAGGCGCGCAACGTCGTACGCGATGGAATCCGGCGTCAGTACGCCGGTCACCAGGATGTTCTTCCCCTGCATGATGCCCATGGCGACTCCTCAGTGACCCATGCCGAGTCCACCGTCAACGGGGATCACGGCTCCAGTGATGTAGGCAGCGCCTTCCGACGCGAGAAACACAGTGACATCCGCGACTTCCCGCGGTTGCGCGTAGCGGCCGAGTGGGACGCTGCCGACGATGGCCGCCCGGCGCTCCTCCGTGAGCTCCGCCGTCATGTCGGTCTCCACGAAACCCGGAGCGATGACGTTGACGGTGATGCCGCGAGGACCGACCTCGCGCGCCAGCGAACGGGCCACGCCCACGAGGCCCGCTTTGGCAGCGGCGTAGTTGGTCTGGCCGGCGGAACCGAGCAGTCCGACCACGCTGCCGATGAGGATGATGCGGCCGCGCCGGAGCCGAAGCATGGCCTTGGTGGCGCGGCGGGCGATGCGCAGGGCGCCGAAGAGGTTGGTGTTGAGTACGGCGTCGATGTCGTCGTCCGACATGCGCATGATGAGTCCGTCGCGTGTGATGCCGGCGTTGGCCACTGCCACTTCGACCGGGCCGAGATCGCGTTCGACCGCGTCGAAGCAGGCGTCCACGCTCTTGCTGTCGGAGACGTCGCACACATAGCCAGTGCAGCCAGCGGGCGCCTCGCCGGAACGCGAGGCCACGGCCACCGTGTCACCGTTGGCAACGAAGGCGGCCGCGATGGCGGCACCGATGCCCCGGTTACCACCGGTGACGAGCACTACACGTCCCATGACCCCTCCAATGCTGGGAAACCGTATCCGTTACCTGCAGGTAGCCGACCATCCGGCGCCGAGGGCGCGCGGCTACTCCCCCAATTCCCACGGACTGTGCTGCAGCGCATCAGCCGCGCCAGCGGCATTCTCGCGCCCGGCGTTGGCGAGCACGACGGCGAACCAGGGCAGCACCAGGGCGCCCGTGAAGAAGGTCCAGCGCAGCCAGCCGGAGGCGAGGATGCAGGCCACGAAGCAGACGATGCGCACGGACATCGAGATCAGGTAGCGCTTGTAACGCCACGCCTGATCGACACTCAGCGGTTGCTGGGCACTCGTCACGGAGTACACCCGGGGCTCCTCCATGACGCCAGCGTACGTGCGCCTAGGCTGCGCTGGTGGATCGTGCGGCCCGCAAGCGGTTGATCAGCCTCACCGTGGCGCTGGTCGTCGTCCTGCCGTTGAGTGCGCTGGCCGCCCACTGGCAATGGAACCGGCACATCGAGCGCGACGCCATGAATGCCGCGATCACCGCCTCCGAGGCCGTGGCGCCCGTACCCTGGCAGCGTCTGCTCGGGCGCGGGTACACGGAGGCCGCGGATTGGCGCCGGGTGACGGCGACCGGGACCTGGGTGCCCGCCCAGCAGGTGCTCGTGCGCAAGCAGGTCGTGAACAGCGAGGTCGGCTTCACGGTCATGACACCGTTCCAGGCCGAGGACGGAACCCTCCTCTACGTCATGCGCGGGTGGATCGGCCAGGACTCCGCCGCCGCAGCGCCCACCGCCCCGCCGGACACCGAAACCATCACCCTGCGCGTCCGACCGGTCGAGGGCGACGGCCCGCTCGGTGCGTCCGACCTGCCGGCCGGCCAGCTCAATCGCATCGACCCAGCGGTGCTCGCCGGCTCGCACGCCCATGTCGAAGCCATCTTCGAGCTGCTCGATCCCGTTCCCCCGGGACTGGTGGCCCTCCCTTGGCCCGAGCTCACGAGCGGCCCCCATGTGAGCTACTTCGTGCAGTGGATCCTCATCGGCCTCACGGCGATCGTCGTGTACATCCGGGTGTTCCGGAGCGAGTTGGCGGACGCAGCCGTGGCGGATGCCGGCGCCGCCCCCGAGGACTGATCACTGCTCGGTGACGGACTCACCCGAGAACTGCGTGTGGTACAGGTCGGCGTAGAGCCCGCCGCGCTCGAGCAACTCGGTGTGGGTGCCGGTGTCGTCCACCCGTCCGTCCGCGATCACCACGATGGCGTCCGCCTCGCGGATGGTGGAGAGGCGGTGCGCGATGACGATGGCGGTGCGGCCCTGCAGAGCCAGCGAGAGGGCGCGCTGCACGGCGACCTCGGACTCGGAGTCCAGATGCGCGGTCGCCTCGTCGAGGATGATGATCCGCGGCTGCTTGAGGAGCACGCGCGCGATGGCCATGCGCTGCTTCTCGCCACCGCTCAGGCGGTGCCCGCGGTCACCCACGACGGTGTCGAGGCCGTTCGTGAGGTTGGCGATGAACTCCCCCAGTTGTGCCTGGTCCAACGCCGCCAGCAACTCCGCATCGCTGGCCGTGGGGCGCGCGTACAGCAGGTTGGTGCGGATGGTGTCATGGAAGAGGTGCGCCTCCTGGCTGACGACGCCGATCGCATCGCGGAGCTCCTGCTGGGGCAGGGCGCGCAGATCGACGCCGCCCACGCGGATCGCACCCTCGGAGACGTCGTAGAGACGGGGCAGGAGCGACGCAGTCGTGGTCTTGCCGGCACCCGAGGGGCCGACGAGTGCCACCATGGCGCCCGGTGCGACCGCGAAGCTGATGTCGTGCAGCACTTCGGTGTGCTCCGCCATCGTGTCCTGCCGGGCAATGGCCTCCAGGGATGCCAATGAGACATCCGCGGCCTGCGGGTAGCGGAAGGTGACGTGCTCGAACGTGATGTCGAGCGACCCTGAGGGAAGGTGCTGGGGCTGCAACGGGTCCTGCACGAGCGACGGCAGGTCGAGCACCTCGAAGATGCGCTCGAAGGAGACCAGCGCGGTCATGACGTCGACGCGCACATTGGAGAGCGCCGTCAGTGGCCCATAGAGGCGACCGAGCAGGGCCACCAGGGCGAGCAGGGTGCCGACCGTCAGTGTGCCCGCGATGGCCGCGGTTCCCCCGACGCCGTACGCGAGGGCGGTGGCGATGGAGGCCACGAGCGTCAGCGCGGAGAAGAAGACACGATTGGACACGGCGATCCGGATCCCGGTGTCCCGGACCCTCGCAGCCTTCGCCGCGAAGGCCTGGGTCTCGCTCGGGGCATGCCCGTAGAGCTTCACGAGCATGGCTCCGGCCACATTGAAGCGCTCGGTCATGGACGTGCTCATGTCCGCATTCAGGTTGAACTGCTCACGGGTCAGCGCGGCGATGCGGCCGCCGATCCAGCGCGCGGGCAGCAGGAACAGTGGAACCAGTGCCAATGACATGAGGGTGATACGCCAGGAGAGCGCGAACATGGCGACGAGGATCGCTGCCAGCGACACGACATTGCCGATGACCCCGTTCAGGGTCGATGTGAATGCCTGCTGCGCGCCGAGCACGTCACCGTTGAGGCGCGAGACCAGGGCGCCCGTCTGCGTGCGGGTGAAGAACGCTATGGACTGCTGCTGCACATGATCGAACACCTCGGTGCGCAGGTCGTAGATGAGTCCCTCGCCGATGCGCGCGAAGAGCCAGCGTCCGGACAGGCCGATGGCTACGTCGAAGAAGCCGAGGAGGCCGAGCAGCAACGCGTTGTCGATCACCGTGCTCCGGTCGTGGAGTGCCACGCCCGCGTCGATGATGCGCCGGATCAGCAGCGGCTGCACGACGACGAGCACTGCATCGACGATGAGCAACGCGAGCACGCTGAGGATGCGGCCTCGGTAGGGGGCGGCATAGGCGATGACGCGGCGGGTGGTGCCCGGCTTGAGGTGCTGCTCGCCGACACTGCGGTCCCGGGTGAACGAGCGCAACTGCATCCAGCCGGCGCCCGCTGGGCCCTGTCCCATGCCGCTCATGCGAGCGCCACCAGGTCCGCGTAGTCGGCGGACCAGAAGTCCTCGACGCCGTCAGGCAGGAGCAGGACACGCTCAGGGCTCAGCGCGTGGACCGCACCCTCATCGTGGGTGACCATCACGATGGCACCCTCATAACCCGCGAGGGCCTTGAGGATCTCCTCGCGTGAGGCCGGATCGAGGTTGTTCGTCGGCTCGTCGAGCAGCAGGACATTGGCGCTCGAGACCACGAGTGTGGCCAGGGCCAGTCGGGTCTTCTCGCCTCCACTGAGGACGCCGGCGGGTTTGAACACGTCGTCGCCACTGAACAGGAATGAGCCGAGGATCTTGCGCACCTCGGTCTCCGGCATGTCCTGCGCGGCGGCCTGCATGTTCTCGAGCACCGTGCGCTCGCCTTCGAGGGTCTCGTGCTCCTGCGCGTAGTACGCGAGCTTGAGGCCATGCCCCGGCTGCACCTCCCCGGTGTCCGCGGGATCCACGCCGGCGAGGATGCGCAGCAGGGTCGTCTTGCCGGCACCGTTCAGGCCCAGGATGACGACGCGACTCCCACGGTCGATCGCCAGGTCGACGTCGGTGAACACCTCGAGTGAGCCGTAGGACTTCGAGAGGCCCTGGGCGGCCAGCGGTGTCTTGCCGCAGGCCGCAGGCTTGGGGAAGCGCAGCTTCGCCACCTTGTCGGATCGACGCTCCTCCTCGAGCCCACCGAGCAGCTTGTCCGCGCGCTTCTCCATCACGTGCGCGGCCGTCGCCTTGGTGGCCTTGGCCCGCAACTTGTCCGCCTGCGCATGCAGGATCGCCGCCTGCTTCTCGGCGTTGGCTCGCTCGCGGCGGCGCCGGCGCTCATCATCCTCGCGCTGCTTGAGGTAGGCCTTCCATCCCATGTTGTAGACGTCGATCACGCAGCGATTGGCGTCGAGGTAGAAGACCTTGTTCACGACCGTCTCCACCAGGTTCACGTCGTGGCTGATGACGATCAGGCCGCCCGAGTACTTGACGAGGTAGTCACGCAGCCAGGCGATGGAGTCCGCGTCCAGGTGGTTGGTGGGCTCGTCCAGCAACAGGGTCTCGGCCCCACTGAACAGAATCCGAGCAAGCTCGACGCGCCGACGCTGCCCGCCGGAGAGGGTGTCGAGCGTCTGTGCCATGACCCGGTTGGGCAGGCCCAGGCTGGAGGCGATGGCGGCTGCCTCCGATTCTGCGGCGTAGCCACCGGCAGCCATGAAGTCGGCCTCGGCGCTGGCATAGCGGCGCATGGCCCGCTCGGTGTCCGCGGAGGTCGCCATGGCGTGCTCGGCGGCGCGCAACCGACGTTCGGTCTCATCGAGGCCTCGGGCGGAGAGGATGCGATCGCGTGCCAGCACGTCGAGGTCACCGGTGCGCGGATCCTGGGGCAGGTAGCCCACCGTGCCACTGCGCGTGACCGTGCCGGAAGTCGCCTGTCCCTCGCCCGCGAGGACCTTGGTGAGCGTGGTCTTCCCGGCGCCATTGCGCCCGACGAGGCCGACGCGATCGCCGGCAGCGACACGCAGGTTCACCTCGGAAAGCAGGAGCCGTGCGCCTACGCGCAATTCCAGGTCCTGAACCGCAATCACCAGCAGAGCCTACGCAATCCATGTCGGACCGCCGACGGCTCCTCAGTCCACGGAATATGCCGTCCATTCCGTGAACTGAGGAGCCGTCGGCAGATCAGGTCAGATGTTGAAACCGAGCGCTCGCATCATGTCGCGACCGTCGGCGGTGATCTTCTCCGGACCCCACGGTGGCATCCAGACCCAGTTGATGTGGAAGTCCGACACATGGCCGTCGAGCGCGGCCCGCGTCTGGTCCTCGATGACGTCGGTGAGCGGGCAGGCAGCGGAGGTGAGGGTCATGTCGATGGTCGCAATGTTCTCGTCATCGACATGGACGCCGTAGACCAGACCGAGGTCGACCACGTTGATGCCGAGTTCCGGATCGACGACGTCCTTCATCAGCTCCACGAGGTCGACGGGGTGCATGGTTTCCGTCATCGCTGACCTTCCTCTCGACCCGCGGCGTGGGCCCGGGCTATCGCCGCGGACGCCGCGTCCTTGTATGCCATCCAACCCAGCAACGCGCACTTCACGCGGGCCGGGAACTTCGCCACTCCGTGGAACGCAGAAGCATCCTCGAGTAATTCCTCATTCGGCTCCCCCGCACCCTGGGACTGCATCATCTGCATGAAGGCATCGGCCACTTCCATGGCCTGTGCGTACGGCTTGCCATCGATGAGTTCGAACATGATCGAGGCGCTGGCCTGCGAGATCGAGCAGCCCTGGTTCTCGTAGGAGATGTGGAAGCCCGCCGCCTCGCTGCCATCGACGCGGAGCGTGATCTCGTCGCCGCAGGTCGGATTCACATGGTGGACCTCGCTCAGGAAGGGCTCGCGCAGCCCCTTCCCCTGGGGGTGCTTGTAGTGATCGAGGATGATCTGTTGGTACATGGACTCGAGCTGCATCATGCGGTCCCGAAGAAACGTTGTGCGTCACGCACGCCCGCTGCGAGTGAGGACACGTCGGAGAGGTCGTTGTACAGGTAAAAGGTGGCGCGGGTGGTGGCGGGGACGCCATAGCGACGGCAGGCGGGCCAGGCGCAGTGGTGCCCGACGCGGACCGCGACTCCGTTGGCATCGAGGACCTGGCCGACGTCGTGCGGATGGATGTCCTCGACGGTGAAGGAGACCGCAGAACCGCGATCGATGTTGCTCGCGGGCCCGATGATGCGCACCCCCTTGATCTCCTCGAGCGCGGCCAGCGCCGCTTCGGCGAGCATGTGCTCGTGCGTGAGGATGCGGTCCATGCCGACGTGCTCCAGGTAGCGGACGGCCGCGGCCAGCCCCACGGCCTGCGCCATGTTCGGCACGCCCGCCTCGAACTTCTGCGGTGGCTTGGCGAAGGTCGTGCCTTCCATGCGGACGGTCTCGATCATTGAACCGCCGGTGAGGAACGGCGGCATGGCATCCAGCAGGGCACGCGAGGCCCAGAGGCATCCGACACCCGTGGGTCCGAGCATCTTGTGCCCGGACCAGGCGATGGCGTCCACCCCGAGCGTCCTGACGTCGATCGGCATGTGGGGGACGGACTGGCAGGCATCGAGGAAGACGAATGCTCCGACGGCGCGGGCCGCCGCAGAGATGCGAGCGACGTCGTTGACCGTGCCCAGGATGTTGCTCTGGTGCACGAACGAGACGATCCGCGTGCGCTCATCGACGAGGCGCTCGAGATCCGCGTACTCGAGGCGCCCGTCCTCGGTGAGGCCGAGCCAACGGAGCTCGGCGCCGGTCTTGTCGGACAGCTCCTGCCAGGGCACGAGGTTGGCGTGGTGCTCCATCTCTGTGATCACGATGTTGTCGCCCGGGCCGATGACGAAGCGCTCGTCGCCGGCCCAACGCCCGTGGGCGGCCTTGGCCGAGGCCGAGGAGAAGGCATGCGCGAGCAGGTTGATCGACTCGGTGGCGTTCTTCGTGAACACGAGTTCATCGGCCTCGCCGCCGACGAACTGGGAGATGATGCGCCGGGACTCCTCGAAGGCGACCGTGGCCTCCTCGGCAAGCTGATGCGAACCCCGATGGGCCGCTGCGTTGTGGTGCTCGTAGAAGGATCGTTCGGCGTCCAGGACCTGACGTGGCTTCTGCGAGGTGGCACCCGAGTCCAGGTACACCAGACGTCGCCCATCCCGCACGGTGCGTCCGAGGATCGGGAAGTCCGCCTTGATGGCTGCCACGTCGAGATGGGACATCAGGAACGCGCCCCCACGAAGGGCTCGTAGCCCTTCGTGTCGATGATGGCGGCGACTTCCATGCCACCCTCGTGGATGATCCGGCCCTCGCTGAACACATGCACGAAGTCC
The DNA here is from genome assembly GCA_021784375.1 of Actinomycetes bacterium. The sequence continues at coordinate 9,410 of JAJXSV010000009.1, forward strand.
GCCGGGATGTGGTTCAGCAGACGGGACGTGTGCGTGATGAGCAGCATGCCGGTCGTCCCCAGCGCGCGGACGCGATTGACGCCCTCGGAGACGACGCGCAGCGCGTCGACGTCGAGTCCCGAGTCGGTCTCGTCGAGCACGGCGATGCGCGGGCGAAGCAGTTCCATCTGGAGGATCTCATGGCGCTTGCGCTCGCCGCCCGAGAAGCCCTCGTTCACATTGCGATCGGCGAAGGCGGGATCGATCTGCAGGCCCGCCATGGCCTCCTTCATCTCCTTGACCCACAGGCGCAGCTTCGGCGCCTCGCCGCGGACAGCGGTGACGGAGGTGCGCAGGAAGTTGCTGACCGAGACCCCGGGGATCTCGATCGGGTGCTGCATGGCAAGGAACACGCCGGCGCGAGCACGCTCATCCACGGACATGGAGAGCAGGTCGACGCCGTCGAGCTTGATGCTGCCTCCGACCACGTGGTACTTCGGGTGACCCGAGATCGTGTAGGCCAGCGTCGACTTGCCGGAACCGTTGTGGCCCATGATGGCGTGCGTCTCACCGGCGCGGATCGTCAGGTTCACGCCCCTCAGGATGTCCTTCGGGCCGGTCTCGGTGTGCACGCGCACTTCAAGGTCGCGGATCTCCAAGGTGCTCATGCTCATCCAATCTCGACGAACACCGTCGGTGTTCCGTCAACTTCACTTATGGTCACGGGAAAGGTCTTGACCGGGCTCGCCGCCGGAGGCGATGCGGGGATGCCGGTGCGGAGGTCGAAGGTCGAGCCGTGGAGCCAGCACTCGATGAAGCAGCCGTCCACCTCGCCCTCCGATAGCGGGATGTCGCCATGGGAGCAGCGGTCCTCGAGGGCATACACCTCGGAGCCGGTGCGGACGATCACGAAGTCGAGGAAGTCGTGTTCGACGCGGAGCGCCTTGCCATCGGCGATGGCGTCCAGGGGGGCAAGCGCGATGGTCGCCATCAGGCACCCGCCTGCTCGTCGTCGAAGTCGAACCGCGGATCATGCGCGCCCAGTCGTGTCTCCACGCGGCGCAGCAGCCGTTCCCGCAGCTCCGGCACCGGGATGCGCTGCACGAGGTCGTTGATGAAGCCGCGCACGACCAGGCGCTTGGCCTCGACGTCGGGGATGCCCCGCGAGAGGAGGTAGAACATCTGCTCCTCGTCGAAGCGGCCGGTGGCCGATGCGTGCCCTGCCGAGATCACGTTGCCGGTCTCGATCTCCAGGTTGGGGATGGAGTCCGCGCGCGCGCCCGTGGTGAGCAGCAGGTTGCGGTTCATCTCGTAGGTCTGGGTGCCCTCCGCTGCGGCGCGGATGAGCACGTCACCGACCCACACCGCATGTGCGCCATCGCCCTGCAGGGCGCCCTTGTACGCAACGTTCGACGAGCAGTGCGGCTGCGCGTGGTCGACGAACAGGCGGTGCTCATGGTGCTGGCCGGAGTCGGTGAAGAACACGCCGAGCGCCTCGGCCTTGCCCCCAGGAGCCTCATAGCGCACGGTCGTGACCAGCCGCACCAGGTCGCCGCCTAGCGTCACCGCCACATGCTGTACCGAGGCGTCACGCCCGATGCGCAGGTGGTCCTGGCCTGCCTGCACCTGGTCCCGATCCCCGTCGGCCACATGGACGAACGTGACATCGGAGCCCGGACCCGCATGGACATCGACCACGGTGGCCTGGGTCCCGGAACCGGCCAGGTCGAGCACCACCGTGCACCTGGCGTAGGCACCCACCTCGATGCGCAGGCGCCCGACGCTGAGGCCGTCCGAGGACGCGCTCACGAGGATGGGATCATGGAAGACGCGATCCTGGGCGACCGAGACCACGGTGGTGCTCGACGCCAGGGCCGAGGCGGCCACCGCGATGCGATCCGTCGCTGGGAAGTCGTTGACCTGTAACGGCGCGACATCGACCGTCACCCCGTCCACCGTCGACACGTTGAACGCCGTCGTGGCTGGGGCGGCTGTGAGTTCGTGCAGCCCACGGAGCCGCTTGAGCGGTGTGAAGCGCCACTCCTCCTCGCGTCCGGTGGGAACCGGCACGTCCATCAATGCGAACCCGGAGAGGTCGAGTGCGTGGTCCTGCTTCGGTGTGTCCGTGATGCCCATCAGCCGACAGCGCCTTCCATCTGCAGTTCGATCAAACGGTTGAGCTCCAAGGCGTACTCCATGGGCAGCTCACGAGCGATGGGTTCGACGAAGCCCCGCACGATCATGGCCATCGCCTCGTCCTCGGTCAGGCCGCGCGACATGAGGTAGAAGAGCTGGTCCTCACTGACCTTCGAGACCGTCGCCTCATGGCCCATCGACACGTCATCGACGCGGACGTCCACATAGGGGTAGGTGTCCGAGCGTGAGATGTCATCGATGAGCAGGGCATCGCACTTCACGGTGCTGCGCGATCCGGGGGCGTTCTCGAGGATCTGCACCAGACCGCGGTAGGACGTGCGTCCGCCGCCCCGTGCCACGGACTTCGAGATGATGGTGGAGGACGTGTTCGGCGCCGCATGCACCATCTTGGAACCGGCGTCCTGATGCTGCCCCTCGCCTGCGAATGCGATGGAGAGCGTCTCGCCGCGCGCGCGTTCACCGGTGAGCCAGACCGCGGGGTACTTCATGGTGACCTTGGATCCGATGTTGCCGTCGATCCACTCCATGGTGGCGTCCTCGTGGGCCACCGCGCGCTTCGTCACCAGGTTGTACACGTTGTTCGACCAGTTCTGGATCGTCGTGTAGCGGCAGCGGCCGCCCTTCTTGACGATGATCTCGACCACCGCGGAGTGCAGGGAGTCGGACGAGTAGATGGGGGCGGTGCAGCCCTCGACGTAGTGCACGTACGCACCCTCGTCGACGATGATGAGCGTGCGCTCGAACTGCCCCATGTTCTCGGTGTTGATGCGGAAGTAGGCCTGCAGCGGGATGTCGACGTGCACGTTCTTCGGCACGTAGATGAACGAGCCGCCGGACCACACCGCGGTGTTCAGGGACGCGAACTTGTTGTCGCCAACCGGGATGACGGTCCCGAAGTACTCCTTGAAGAGTGCCTCCTGTTCCCGCAGCGCCGTGTCGGTGTCGAGGAAGATGACGCCCTGTTCCTCGAGGTCCTCGCGGATCTTGTGGTAGACGACCTCGGACTCGTACTGCGCGGCAACGCCCGCCACCAGGCGCTGCTTCTCCGCCTCCGGGATGCCGAGTCGGTCGTAGGTGAGCTTGATGTCATCAGGCAGCTCCTCCCAGGAAGTCGCCTGCTTCTCCGTGGAACGCACGAAGTATTTGATGTTGTCGAAGTCGATCCCCGAGAGGTCACTGCCCCACGACGGCATCGGCTTCTTGTCGAACAGGCGCAGGCCCTTGAGCCGCAGGTCGAGCATCCACTGCGGCTCGCTCTTCTTGGCCGAGATGTCACGCACCACGTCCTCGTTGAGACCGCGCCGCGCATTGGTGCCGGCGGTGTCAGTGTCGCGCCAGCCGTACTCATAGGTGCCGATGCCGGACAGGTGTTCTTCCATGGACGCGGTCATTGGTTCACATCCTTCGATTCGGTGCAGCAGTGGTGATCGTGGCGGTGGTCATGCGTGCTGCAGGTTCGGCACGTGTGTGGTACAGATCTCGGCTCCCGAGGCCATGGTGGAGATGCGCACGGTGTGGACTCCGAGCAGGCGGGAGAAGCTGGCCTGCTCGGCATCGCAGAACTCCGGGAACTCCGCAGCCACATGCGCCATCGGGCAGTGATGCTCGCAGAGTTGGACGGAGTCACCGGGGCCCTGCTGCACATTCGCAGCGAAGCCGTCGGCCGAGAGCAGCGCGGCCAATTTCGCAGCGCGTTCCTCCAGGGGGACACCATCCAGGGCAGCGGCATAGCGCTGCTCGAAGAAACCGCTGCGCTGTTGCGCGAAGTCGGCCACCAGGTGCCCGGCATCGTGCGCGGCCATGAAGCGCAGGGCGCCAATGGCGATGTCGTCGTACACCTGCTCGAAGGCATCGCGGCCGACGGCGGTGAGGGCGTAGATCTTGGCCGGGCGGCCCCGACCCCGTCGATGCGCGACGCGTGGCCCGAAGGGCGCTTCCTCGTGCACCGCGAGGTAACCGGCGTCCTCGAGTGCGTCGAGGTGGCGACGCACCGCGGCAGCGGTGAGGCCCAATTCGGCAGCGATCACCGAGGCCGTTGCCGGACCCTGCTCGAGCAGCCGCCTGGCCACCCGCGATCCCGCTCCAGTGATTTTCACAACTGAAGTGTGACGTAATTCGTCACTGGGCGCAAACCGACGAATGCCCTCGGCGAGGGCACGCCCTCCCGTGGGGAGCGGCCCATATCCTGCGGGCATGAGCAGATTCGTCTCGCGCCTCGCCCTGTGGAACATGCTCGTGCAAGCGGGCATCATCGTCACCGGCGTGGCCGTGCGTGCAACCGGCTCGGGACTCGGCTGCCCGACCTGGCCCCAATGCACGCCCGGGTCCTACACCCCCACCGTGCAGCAGGCCCAGTCGTGGCACAAGTACGTGGAATTCGGGAATCGGACGCTCACCTTCGTCTTGGTCGTCGTCGCCATCCTGACCCTGGTGGCGGTGCTGCGCGGCCGCTCCTGGGACAAGCGGGCGGCGCTCTTCGCCTGGATCCCGGTGCTCGGGACCTTCGCACAGGCGATCCTGGGCGGCATCTCCGTCCGCACCGGGCTCAACCCTTGGCCGGTCATGGGCCACTTCCTGCTCTCCATCGTCCTCGTGTGGGGAGCGCACTCGCTCTGGGTGCGCGTGACCGATCGTCCGCATATGGACTTCGCGCAACCCATCGAACGGGTGTGGACCGCCATCCTCGTCGGCATGGCCCTGGTGGTGCTCGTACTCGGCACCGTGGCCACCGCCTCGGGGCCGCACAGTGGTGATGCCAACCATCCCAGCCGGTTGGGAGCCGACCCGGCGACCATGACCTGGATCCACGCCTTCTCCGTGGCCCTCTTCCTCGGCCTGGCCGTGGGGCTGTGGGCCTACGCCAACTACCTCCTGCGCGACGACACCCTGAAGGCGCCCTCACTCGGCGTCATGCACGTCATCGGCGCCCAGATGGTGGTCGGCTTCGCCCAGTTCGCCTTCGGCCTGCCCTGGTGGCTGCTCATCATCCACGCCGGCCTCGCGGCCTGGTTCTGGATCGCCGTGCTCAACATCAGGGCGGCCGTGCGGGTCGTCTGAGCGCTCCCGGCTGGGCGTCGCTCAGTGCAGCAGCGGATCGATGGCGATGGCCAGGAACAGCACCGACACGTAGGTGATGGAGTAGTGGAACAGGCGCATCGGCATGAGGTCCGCGGCCTGGCGCCGGGCGCGATTCCACAGCGCATGCGCCTCCTTGAGGAACAGCGCGCTCACCAGCACATCGGTAACCGCGTACAGCCAGCCCATGCCTGCCGCGGGGATGAGCGCCACTGAGGCGAGCACCATGGCCCACGAGTAGATGACGGTCTGGCGACCCACCTCCTGGGCCGCCGCCACGACCGGCAGCATGGGGACGCGCGCCGCCTCGTAGTCGGCTTCGAAGCGCATGGCCAGCGGCCAGTAGTGCGGTGGGGTCCACAGGAAGATGATGAGGAACAGCACGAAGGGCGCGACGGTGAGCGAGCCGGTCACCGCGGACCAGCCGATGAGGACCGGGAAGCAGCCCGCCGCACCGCCCCACACGATGTTCTGCGCAGTCCGCCGCTTCAGCAGCAGGGTGTAGACGAGCACATAGAAGGCGATGGCGCCGAAGGCCAGCGACGCGGCCAACGCATTCGTGAAGGCCGCGAGCACGGCAATGGACACCACGCTCAGCGCCAACCCGAAGCGCAGGGTCTGGGGCTTGGAGATCTCCCCCGTCACGGTGGGCCGGTGGGCGGTGCGGGTCATGAGGGCGTCGATGTCGGCGTCGATCCAGCAGTTGAGGGCGTTGGCACCCCCGGCCGCGAGCGCCCCGCCGAGCAGGGTGGCAAGCAGCGTGGCAAGCGGTGGCACGCCGTGGGCGGCCAGGAACATCGTGGGTACGGTGGTGACGAGGAGCAGTTCGACGACCCGCGGCTTCGTCAGCGCGATGTACGCCAGGACCTTGGGCCTGGCCGCTGCGTCAACCGTCACGAATTGCCTCCTAGAACGCGGTTCGAGGATAGCGGCTCCAGGGATGGCCTCGGATCGCGTGGCGCATGACGCCCGACCGCCGCGCAAGGGACGCAAGTGCCGCCCCAAGTAGGCTTGGGCGGCTTGAAGGGATTCGCACATGTGGTCGGAACTTGATCTGAAGGCGATCGCCTGCGCGCGGGCCATCGCGGCGGATGCGGTACAGAATGTCGGACACGGACATCCGGGCACGGCCATGGCGTTGGCGCCGGCCGCCTACCTGCTGTTCCAGAAGCACCTGCGCCACGATCCCGCGAACCCCGAGTGGCTGGGCCGTGACCGCTTCGTGCTTTCCATCGGCCACAGCAGCCTCACGCTCTACACGCAGCTCATGTACAGCGGTTACGGGTTGGAGATGGATGACCTCAGGGCCTTCCGCACGCTGGGCAGTCTGACGCCCGCGCACCCCGAGTACGGGCACACCAAGGGTGTCGAAACGACCACCGGCCCCCTCGGCCAGGGCATCGGGACGGCGGTCGGCATGGCGCTGGGCCTGGCCCACGCCAAGGCCGTCTCCGGCTGTGACCTCTTCGACCCCACGGTCTGGGTGTTCGCCGGTGATGGCTGCATGGAGGAGGGCGTGAGCTCGGAGGCCTCATCGCTCGCCGGCCACCTCGGCCTCGGCAACCTCGTGGTGATCTACGACGACAACCGCATCTCCATCGACGGTGACACCCATCTCGCCTTCAGTGAGGACGTCTCCGCGCGCTACCGCGCCTACGGCTGGAATGTGCTCGAGGTGCCGATGCAGGCCGATGGGGACATCGACATCGTCGCGCTCGACGCCGCCATGGCCGCCGGCAAGGCCGACCGCTCGGCGCCCACCCTGATCCGCATGAAGAGCACCATGGCCTGGCCCGCCCCACATGCACGGAACACCGCCAAGGCACACGGTTCGGCGCTCGGTGCCGACGAGGTCGCGGCCACCAAGGTGCTCCTGGGCCTGGACCCCGAGCAGTCCTTCCAACTGCCCGACGAGGTGCTCGCCCACGCCCGCAAGGTGAAGCCGCGCAACGGCGAGTTCGCCGCCGAGTGGAATGGCGAGTTCGAGGCCTGGCGCCGGCTCCACACCGAGGCCGCGGCCAAGTTCGACGCCCTCTTCGACCTCGACGTGGCGGATGCCACGTTCCCCAGCTACGAGTTGGGCAGCAAGCTGGCCACCCGGCAGGCATCGGGCAAGGTGCTCAACGCGATCGCGGCTGCCCTTCCCGGCATGATCGCCGGCTCCGCTGACCTCGGCGAGTCCAACCTCACCTACCTCGAGCACGAGGCCCCCATCAAGACGCGGGCCTTCGCCGGACGCAACGTCCACTACGGCATCCGCGAGCACGCCATGGGCGCCATGATGAATGGCCTGGCACTCGTTGGCCTCCGACCCTACGGCGGCACCTTCCTGGTGTTCTCGGACTACATGCGTGGAGCGGTGCGCCTCAGCGCACTCATGGGCACTGCAGTCACCTACGTCTGGACGCACGACAGCATCGGCCTGGGTGAGGACGGTCCCACGCACCAGCCGGTCGAGCATCTGTGGGCCCTGCGCGCCATCCCCGGTCTGCCCGTCATCCGGCCCTGCGATGCCAATGAGACCTCGACGGCCTGGAAGATCATCTTGGGCGAGAAGTCCCCTGCCGCGTTGATCCTGTCGCGGCAGGCCGTCGAGACCGTGACCTCCCCCGAACTCGCGCTGCACGCCGCACGCGGCGCGTACGTCCTGCAGGACGCGCACGAGCCCGAGGCCATCATCGTGGCCACCGGTTCCGAGGTCGGCATCGCGCTGGCGGCAGCCATCACCCTGAACACGCAGGGCATCGCCACGCGTGTCGTCTCCGCTCCCTGCCTCGAGTGGTTCGACGCCCAGAGCCCCGAATACCGCGAGTCGGTGCTGCCGGCGGCTATCACCAACCGTGTCTCCGTCGAGGCGGGTGCCACGCAGGGCTGGTACAAGTACGTGAAGACGCCCATCGGGCTGGACCACTTTGGCGCGTCCGGTGCACCCGCACTGCTGTACCGGGAGTTCGGCATCACGGCCGACGCCGTCGTCGCAGCGGTGCTCGCGAACCGCGGGGTCGCCGTCAGCTCCACCCTCTGATCCCGAAAACGCAAGGGAGCCCCGGTCCGTGGACCGGGGCTCCCTTGACGTTGTGAGTGGTTGGCGTCAGCCCTTCATCTCGAGCAGCGCCTCGGCAAGGATGACCAGGCCGTCCTCATCACTGCGGCGCTCCTTCACGTAGGCCAGGTGCGTCTTGTAGGGCTCGTTCTTGGGCGCGGCCAACAGGTTGCGCTCGTCCCGGCTGGCCGGGAGGCCGCAGCGCGGGCAGTCCCACTGCTCGGGGAGTTCCGCGTCGAGCGAGAAGGCCACGCTCACCGTGTGGCCGTTCGAGCAGTAGTACTTGATGCGCCGCCGCGGTGCGGCCTCGCCACGTTCCGACTCGCCCAACGGCCCCGACCCGACGCGGCTGCCGCGGATTGCGCTTCCCCCGGCCATCAGCGGTTCGCCGCCAGGAGCAGGCCCAGCCCGAAGATGGAGGCCACCCACACGAGGGTGACCGCCAGGGTCATGCGATCGAGGTTGCGCTCGGCCACGCTGGACCCGCCCAAGGTGGAGGAGATGCCACCGCCGAAGAGGTCGGAGAGGCCGCCCCCCTTGCCCTTGTGCAGGAGCACAAGCAGGAGGATGAGCAGGCTCGACACGATGATGAGGAGCTCGAAGACAAGGGTCATGTGCGGAGTTTATCGGAGGTGGAGGTCAACTTCCGCCGACTCCGTCGGCAGGGCCCGGGGAGCGAGCAGGGTGAGGGCCACCACGGACCACCACCGCCAGAACGCTGAAGGGCGCCGGACGGGATCCCGTCCGGCGCCCTTCAGCTGGTCACAGGGCTCAGGTCGCGTCGTGCAGGCGGAAGCGCACGATGGCGACGAACTCATCGGGATCGAGGCTGGCTCCACCCACCAGGGCCCCATCCACGTTGGGCTTGGCCATGATGGACGCTACGTTCGAGGCCTTCACCGAGCCACCGTAGAGCACACGCAGGGCCTCGCCGGCAGCGGCGCCGAAGGACTCGGCGATGCGGGCGCGGATGGCCGCGCACACCTCCTCCGCGTCCTCGGGGGTCGCCACCTCACCGGTGCCGATGGCCCACACGGGCTCATAGGCAACGACGAGTCCCGCGACCTGCTCCGGGGTGAGCCCGGCGAGCGAACCATCGATCTGGGCGAGCGTGTGCCGCACGTGTTCGCCTGCCTTGCGGATGTCGAGGCCCTCACCCACGCACACGATCGGCGTGATGCCGTGCTTGATGGCGGCCTTGGCCTTGGCGTTCACGATGGCATCGGACTCGGCGTGGTACTCGCGACGCTCGCTGTGGCCGACGACGGCGTACTGGACGCCCAACTTCGCCAACATGGCGCCGGAGATCTCCCCCGTATACGCGCCCTTGTCGTACTGCGAGATGTCCTGCGAGCCGTAGCCGATGCGAAGCTTGTCGCCATCGACCAGGGTCTGCACCGACCGGATGTCGGTGAAGGGGACCATGACAGCCACGTCGCAGGCGTCGAAGTCGGCGTCGTTCAGGGAGAACGCGAGCTTCTGCACCAGATGGATGGCCTCCAGGTGGTCGAGGTTCATCTTCCAGTTGCCCGCCATGAGCGGAGTGCGTGCCATCAGTCCTCCAAGACCGCGATGCCCGGGAGCGTCTTGCCCTCGAGGAATTCCAGGGAGGCTCCGCCACCGGTCGAGATGTGGGTGAACTTCGCCTCGTCGAGGCCCAGCGTGCGTACCGCAGCCGCGGAGTCACCACCGCCGACGACGGTCATGCCCGTGCTGCCCTCCATGGCCTTGGCCACGGCCAACGTGCCGGCCGCGAAGGGAGCCATCTCGAAGACGCCCATGGGCCCGTTCCAGACGACGGTCCGGGCCGCGGACACGGCGGCGGCGAAGGCCGCCTGCGAGTCCGGGCCGATGTCGAGTCCACGCCAGCCGGCCTCGATGCCGTTGGCGGGTACAACCTTGACGTTCGCGTCCGCTGCGAAGGCATCGGCGACGACGACATCGGTCGGGAGCAGCAACTTCACGCCGCGTTCCTGAGCGGTCCGGATGAAGCCCTTCACGGTGTCGATCTGGTCGACCTCGAGCAGCGAGTCACCGACTTCGTACCCCATGGCGGCGAGGAAGGTGAAGCACATGCCACCGCCGATGAGCAGTTCGTCGACCACGTTGAGGAGGTTGCCGATGACACCGAGCTTGTCCGACACCTTGGACCCGCCGAGCACCACGACGTACGGGCGCTCCGGGTTCTCCAGCACCTTCTTGAAGACCGCCGCCTCCTTGCCCACCAGCCGACCGGCGCCATGCGGCAGGACGCGTGCGATGTCGGTCACGGTGGCTTCCTCGCGGTGCACCACGCCGAATCCGTCGGATACGAAGACGTCGGCGAAGGCCGCCAGTTCCTGGGCCATGGCAGCGCGCTCGTCCTGGGCCTTGGACTGATCGCGCGGATCGAAGCGGACGTTCTCGAGCAGGGCCACATCGCCGGCTTGCAGGCCCGCCACGACGGCCCTGGCCGAATCCCCTGTCACGTCGGCTGCGAAGGCGACCGGCTTGCCGAGGAGTTCGGACAGGCGCTCGGCGACCGGTGCTAGCGAGAACTCGGGGGCCGGACCGTTCTTGGGACGACCGAGGTGCGCCGTCAGGATGACCTTCGCGCCCTGCTCCACCAGGAAGTTGATCGTGGGGAGAGCGGCGCGGATGCGGCCATCGTCGGTGATGACCCGAGGGCCGTCACCCTTGGAGAAGGGAACGTTGAAGTCGGCGCGCACGAGCACGCGCCGACCTGCAAC
>JAJXSV010000213.1 GCA_021784375.1 Actinomycetes bacterium
TGGAGGCACTGCACGCCGCCCGCCGTGAAGGCACACCCATCGGCACCATCGTCGAGCGCTACAACGCCGATCTGGCGCGCCGCACCGTGCCGGAATGGCGTGCCCTGCTCGCAGCCCTGCTGGCCGATCCCGAGACCAGCACGGCACAAGTGGGCTACTGGGGCATCACCCTGGGCACCGCCATCGGGGTGCCACTGGTGGCGCAGGAACCGGCCATCAAGGCCGCCGTCTTCGGCCTCTTCTGGCCCTCGACGCTGCTGGCCTTCGCCCGTCAGATCACCGTGCCCGTCGAGTTCGCCATGCAGTGGGATGACGAGCACATCACGCGCGCGGAGAGCCTGGCCCTCTTCGATGCCTTCGCCTCCAACGAGAAGTCGTTGCACGTCAACGCCGGAAGGCACATGGACATGCCGCGCTTCGAGGCGGCGTCCACAGTGCGCTTCTTCCAACGTCACCTGACAGACTGACAGTGCACGGCGACACCTCGCTGCTCAGAATTCGGCAGCGAGGTCTCGTCGTGTGTATCCGGCGATCGTTGTCGCAATGTCCGCCCTCTTGTCTGTGCATCACGCGCAGCGCCTCGCTCAGGCCAGGGGACCTTCAGTGCGCCAGTGCCAACTGGATGATGCGCACGACCACGAGTGCCATGGCAATGAGCAGGTAGCCCCGCAGCACGGCAAGCCCGAGCCGACGTCCTCCCGTGAAGCGGTCGGGCACCAGCTCCTCCAGCTTGGGCATGCGCCAGGCGTCACGCCCTGCACGCTCGACCGGAGCCACGGGGTTGCGACGACGACGAAGTTCGACGACGGCCCAGCCGACCAGGCTGATTGCTGCGCCCGATGCGAGGACGTCAAGCATCTGGCCACTGCCCATGCCGGGGAAGAGCACAGCTGCCGTCAGGATGACGGAGAGCATCACCAGCACGGCCGTCACCAGCCCGGTGAACACGTTCATGCGATGGGTGTTCACCCATGGACCGAGCACGGCGCGGTCGTTGCACAGGAGCAGTAGGAACACGGTTGCCGACGGCAGGAGCACCCCTGCGAGCGTCTGCACGCCTTCAGTCAGGAGGCCCAACGGGCTTCCGGGGATGACGACGATGGTGGCCGCGCCGATGATGAGTGCCGCGAACACGGCGTAGAAACCCTTGGCATCACTGGCCTTTCGGTGCAGCGAATGGCGCAGGCCCAGCACGTCCCCGATTGCGTACGACGTGGAAAGGCCCACTGCGGAGGCACCGATGATGGAGGCGTCGATCAAGGCGATCGCAAAGAGCACGCCGGCGCTGTGGGACACCGTCGCACCCAAGGCCTGCGCCACACCGAGGGCGTCGGTGAAGTTGCCGGCCCGGCCCGTGCCCTGCACCGCGAAGGTGGTGAAGGCCATCATGGCCCCGGCACCCATGACGGCAAGGCTGATGCCGATCCAAAGGTCGATCTTCTCGTAGGCCATGAAGCGCGGCGTGATGCGCTTGTCGATGACGTACGACTGCTGGAAGAACAACTGCCAAGGGGCGACCGTCGTCCCGACGATGGCGATGATGAGCAGCATGACGTCCGACAGCGATGAGCCGCTCGGCATCCCGGGAACCAGCAGGTCATGCGCGAGCGACGGCAGTGCGGGATGCGCCATCACGAAGACGGGCACCAGCAGCAGGCTTCCGGCGACGAGTGCCAATGAGATGCGCTCGAAGCGGCGGAAGGAGCCGGTGCTCACCGCCGCCAGGATGATTACAGCCGAGACCGCGACGCCGGGCAGCAGCGGCACACCGAGGTAACGCAGCCCCAGGCTGATGCCGATGAACTCCGTGACGATGGTCATCGCGTTCAGCAGGAAGAGATCAATGACGCTGAAGGCGCCCCAGAAGCGGCCGTATCGCTCCAGGATGAGCCGGGCGTGACCGACGCCAGTGACCGCACCCAGGCGCAGCACCATCTCCTGGTTCACGTACAGCACCGGAATGAGCAGCAGCAAGGTCCAGAGCAGACGCGTGCCGTAGTTCTGGCCGGCCTGCGTGTAGGTGCCGAAGGCACCGGCATCGTTGTCGCCCACCATGACGATGAGGCCGGGGCCGAGGATCGCAAGCATGGTGCGCATGCGCGCACTGATGCCGCGGCGCGGCGCCATGTCATCGAGGCGGATGGTGCCCAGCGCGCCTCGGATATCGCCGACATGTGCCGAGTCGAGCACTGCGGAGTTGGTGGTGAATTCGTTCGTGAAGGTGGCCATGATCAGCCTCCCTTTCGGGCAGGCGCGCAGGAGCGACGCAGGAGGGAGCCGGAGTGATTCCGGGCAGGGGTTGAAGACGGCCTGATACGGCCGTGGCGGAACCCCGGTGGTGAGTAGGTCGCTCAGCGACTCTGGACGAGGGCCAGGTCAGCGGGCATGCAGGTCAGACACCGAGGTGGGCAGAGACTCTCCGATGCAACTATGACCAGAACTCATGACCCACCTCCTTCGGTTCGCGCCACGCGGCGCTGCACTGACCTGGGCGAGGCTACCAGCGCCAATCCCCTGCCCGCGCCAGCAGATGCCGATCCCTACGCCATCCCTACACGAGGTCGATGCCGGTGCTCGGTCGCAGATCTGGAATGCAGGGCCAGCGGTCAGCGCACCCGCAGTGGACAGCAGCCGCCGTCTTGAGCCTGTACCGGCGATGCCCGGCGCTGGGAGTGCGCTTCCTAGACTTGGGGCATGACGCTCCGCCTGCGCCTCGGCCTGCTCGCTGCTGATGCTGCCGGCATCGCCTCACGGGTGCTGGGGCGGGGCCAAGGAGTGGCCATCAAGGGGCGTGTGCTGGTCGCCGTCGCACCCAATGCGCTGCAGGAACTGTCCGCGGGCCGGCGCATGGTGCTCGTCAGCGGCACCAACGGCAAGACCTCCACCACGGCCCTGCTCGTGTCGCTCCTCTCGCCGCTCGGAGCCGTCGCCACCAATGGCACCGGCGCCAACCTCACGGGCGGAGTGGCCGCCGCCCTGGCGGCACGGCCACGGGCTGCGACCGTCGTACTCGAGGTCGATGAGATGCACCTGCCGATGATGCTCGACGCCCTACATCCCGCGGCCGTGGTGCTGCTCAACCTCAGCCGCGACCAGCTGCACCGCACGCAGGAGGTGCGCGTCATCGCCAATCGCTGGCGCGAGGCCATCGACCGTCATCCGGAGGTTCCGGTGATCATCGACTACGAGGATCCCTTCCTGGCCTACGTCACGCAGACCCATGAGCGCACGACGCGCCTGGGCTTCGGCTACCGGGAGCACATCGACGCCGCCTGCTGCCCCGGCTGCTCCTACCCGCTCACCTGGAGGCCGCCGCGCTATCACTGCGAGCAGTGCGGGTTGGGCGGGTTGCCCGTGGACGTGCAGGAAGCGGCCGGCGATGCCATCGAACGCAACGCCGCGCTGGCCCGGGCCGCGGCGCGCTTCCTCGGGGTTGCGAACCCACCCGTTGGTGTGACGCGTGATCGCGTTGCCAGCCTGCAACTGGCAGGGCACGAGTTGCGCCTGCGCCTGGTGAAGAACCCGGCCTCCTGGACGGAGGCATTGCGACACCTGCCCGAGGGCCCGGTGATCCTGGTGGTCAACGCGCGTGGAGTGGACGGCCGCGACACCTCCTGGTTGTGGGACATCGACTACACGCCACTCATCGGCCATCAGGTGATCGTCACCGGTGATCGTCGACTGGATGCGGCCTATCGCATCTCAGTTGCGGGAGTCGCGCACGAGATCGCCGAAGACCTTGAGCAAGCGGCAGCCGCGTTGCCCGCGGGCAGCGCACCGGCCACCGTCCTCATGTCGTACACGGCCTACATCGCGGTGGCTGCATGAAGAGCATCGAGATCGTGGTCATCCACCCTGAACTGCTGGGCACATACGGCGACGGGGGCAACGCCGAGGTGCTGGCCCACCGGGCGCGCCTGGCCGGCGTCGAAGCTGTGGTGCGCCCCGTCCTGCACACCCAGGCACTGCCTGATGATGCGGACATCTACTGCATCGGCGGCGGTGAGGACGTGGCGCAGATGGCCTCCGTGACGGCGTTGCGTGGCCAGGGCGCTGCCGCCCTGTCCGCAGCGATGCAGCGCGGCGCGCAGGTGCTGGCGATCTGTGCCGGCCTGCAGATTCTCGGCGATGTGTTCCCCGGATCGCACGGTGAACCGGTCGAGGGCCTGGCGCTACTCCCGGTTTCAACCCATCGGGGCGGCGAACGCCTGATCGGCGAGATCGCCATGACGTCCACGCTGGTGACGTCCACGCTGACGGGCTTCGAGAACCACCGCGGCATCACGCAACTGCATGCTGGTGTGGCGCCGCTCGGTGTCATGACGCTGGGCAACGGCAACGGGATCGGTGCGGTCGACGGTGTCGTCACGGACAGCGTCATCGGCACCTACATGCACGGCCCTGCCCTCGCCCGCAATCCCGAACTCGCTGACGTGCTCCTGCGCCGACTCGGTATCGACGTCGAGGGCATCCAGGATCCGGCGGCCGCGGCCTTCGCCAGCGAGCGCCGTGCTGCGGCCAGTGCGCTGGCGGCCCGCCAACGCCGCCGACGTCGCTGGGGCCGCGACACCCGTCAGTGGTGAAGTCGCAGGACTGCTACGAGCTGGGGCTCACGGGCGCGTGATGGGCGCCGTTCCCGCTTCCATGCTGACACTGGCGCTCGCCCGTTGTTGCGGGACGGGGGTCAAGCTCCGGCTGAAGCCTG
>JAJXSV010000214.1 GCA_021784375.1 Actinomycetes bacterium
CCGCTCCAACTCCGTCCGGGCCTGCACTTCCGCATCGATGTCGCGAATGCGCACCACGCGGAAGGACTCATGGGTGGGCGTGGCGGGCACCACCTGGCCAACTGCTTCCGCCCAGGTGTACCGGCCGTCGAAATGGCGGATGCGCAACGGGAAGCGGGACTCCTCGCCGCTCACCGCAACTCGCTCCAATTCCGAGCGGTACCACGGCTGATCGTCCGGGTGGACCAGATCGAAGGTGCGCTGGCCCACCAGCTCCTCGGATGGCCAACCGTAACTGCGAGCGGTCGATGGCGAGGCCCAGTCGATGGTGCCGTCGAGCGCCAGACGCAACACCACATCCGAGGAGTTCTCGGCGAGCAGGCGATAGCGCTCCTCGGAGGCGGCCAGCGCCGCGCTCAGTTCCTGTTCCTTGCGCAAGGTGCTGCGCTGGGTCATGGAGATGCGGTAGGCCAGCAGGCTCACCAGCAGCGTGGCCGTGAGGATGCCCAGAGTGACGGCGGGTTGCCCGCTGATCCCCGTCGCGGCCACCACAGCCGTGAAGATGCGAGCCACCAAGGGAAAGGCGAAGACGGCACCCAGCATCTGCAGGGCCGGCAGGTTGTCCGCCGCGTTCAGCAGGGTCGAGAGGGGTGGGCGATCAGGTGCCGCGATCACCAGTTCGAGCAGGATGGCCAGTAGGCAGAAGGCCGTGCTGAAGGCCATGCCGGTGCTGTGCGTGATGCCGACGATCCCAGGTGCATTGAACAGGTAGGCGGTCGCCACCATCAGCGGAGCGCCGCCGGCCAGCACCGTGGCCGCCAGGCGCAGACGATTGGCCCAGACGCCGTCCTGACGCAGCAGGATGACGAGAACCGCCATTGGCACCGCGGCCAGCACGGTCTGCGGTGATGGGCGCCCGGGGTAGACCATGTCCTCGCGCTGCACATGATCTCGAAGCCAGAACAGGTCAATGCCGGCATCGCGACCGCTCATGAATTCGAAGCCGATGACCAGGCCGGAGAGCAACACCAGCACTGCCAGCACGTATGCCACGCGATGGGCGCGTCGGCCGCCGACCATCTGCAGCGCACCGGCAACTGCGAGCATGCCGATCCAAAGCGCGGTCCACGGCACCATGCGGGGCCAGTCCGGACGCAGGCGCGTGAGGTCCAGCGCGTCAACGACCCAGCCGATCCAGGCCAGGGACGCGAAGACTGCTGCAAGCGCAGCCAAGAGCAAGCCGGCGACGGTGAGCGCACGCGGCCGCACCGAACTGCGCTCTTCGATTGACGCCGATGAAATCGACATGCCCCACCTCCAGCCCGCCCAGCGAACCGCCGCATTACTGTAGCCCCGCCGGCTTGGGAAACCCCCGAATGCAGCCCCTTTCGTCAGTCCTGCTTCCGCGCCGGGTTTGCCGGAGATTCGGATTCGGGCATCAGTCCTGGCGCAGCAGTTTGTAGATCTCGAACCAGGCCACCCCGCCGACGCCTGCAAGTGCAGCCAACCCGGCCTCACCGGAGGTCAGGGCACCGAGGTGGAAGCCGGCGCGCAGGCCCGGAAGCGTCAACATCAGCAGCAACATCAAGGCTGCACCGACGACGATCCAGGGCACCGTGGGGTTGGACCGCAAGCGCAGTGTGGCCAGCGCGGACAGGCTGTGCGAGCGGTTCACCAGGATGAGCAGAACGTTCCCCACCACCAGAGTGACGAAGGCCATCGACCGCACAACCGTGTCCTCGCGACCGCTGAACACGGCCCACAGGTAGACGGCCAGAATGGCGACCAGCATGGATGCGCCCTGCGCCACAGCCAGTAACAGGGCCTTGCCATCGAACATCGGCGCACCGAGTCCGCGCGGCGGCTTGTCCATGGTGTGCGGATCCACCTCCTCGGACTCGAAGACCACGGAACAGGCCGGATCAATGATGAGTTCCAGGAGCGCGATCTGCAGCGGCAGCAGGACCAGTGGCCAATCTGCCACGAACACCGGGATCAAGGCCATGCCGAAGATCGGAACATGCACCGCTATCACGTAGGTCATGGCCTTGCGCAGATTGTCGAAGATGCCGCGCCCCTGTCGGATACCGCTGGCGATGGATGCGAAGTCGTCATCAGTGATGACGAGCGCGGCGGCCTCGCGCGCAACGTCGGTGCCTCGGGCGCCCATCGCGATACCGATATCCGAGGCGCGCAGGGCCGGTGCGTCGTTGACACCGTCGCCGGTCATGCCGACGACCTCGCCATTGTGCTTGAGCGCACGAACCAACTGCAGTTTCTGCTCAGGCACCATGCGAGCGAACACGCTCACCGTACGCACGCGCCCGGCCAGCTCCGCCTCGGACATGGCCGCCAGTTCGGGTCCGGTGATGAATCCGGCCTGGTGTTGCAGTCCGATCTCCCGGGCGATGGCCATCGCCGTTCCGGGATAGTCGCCGGTGATCATGACGGTGCGCACCCCGGCCCGCGCACAGTCGGCAACCGCACTGGCCACACCCGGGCGCACGGGGTCGTGCAGGCCGGTGAGACCCAGGTATTCGAAGTCGAACTCCCGCTGATCATCAGGAAGATCGCTGCTGAGGTCGTATTGGGCGCGCGCCACCGCGAGCACACGCTGCCCGTTGGCCGTCGCGGCTTCCACCTGCGCGACCAGTTCCGCGACACGTACCTCATCGAAGCGGCAGAGGCTGGCGATGGCTTCGGGTGCGCCCTTGGCGGCGATCACAAAGTGCTGGTGCACAGGAGTGCGCCAGGCGTGCGCCAGCGCCATCAGATTCTCGGACAACGGATATTCCCGCACCAGGTCCCAATCGGGGTGCAGGCGTCCGGTGGCTACCAGGTAGCGCTCCCCCAGTGTGTGGAAGGCCTTGTCCATGGGGTCGAAGGGGTTGGGCGGTGACGCCAGCACCGAGTACTCGGCAATCTCGTGGAAGGCCTCCGGCAGGGGACGGTCATCGAGCAGATGCTGTTGGCCACCGACCATCAGATCGCGCACCGTCATGCGGTTCATGGTGAGCGTGCCCGTCTTGTCGACGCAGATGACGGTGGCCGAGCCCAAGGTCTCAATCACCGGTGCTCGGCGGGTGAGCACATGCTTCTGTGACATGCGCCAGGCACCCATGGCCAGGAACACGGTTAGGACGACGGGGAATTCCTCGGGCAGCATGGCCATGGCGGCGGCGATTCCGGCGAGCAGGCCCTGCAGCCAATCGCCGCGCGTGAGACCGTACGCCACGACGACCGCCGTGGCAGCGATGGCACCCGCGGTGGCGACGACACGGACCAGACGGTCCACTTCGCGTTGCAGGGGTGTGCGCTCCACCTCAATCGTCGCCAACGCCTTGCCTATGCGACCCAACTCCGTACTGGCACCCGTCTGCCGGATGACCGCGAGCCCATGCCCTTTCACCACCAGCGTGCCGCTGAAGATCCACGCCGTGTCATCACCACCGGGCCTGCCCATGCCGGCCTGGGCTGTTTCCATGTCGACCGCACACTTGCGCACGGGCACTGATTCGCCAGTGAGTGCGGATTCATCGGCCGAGAAATTGGCGCTGGTGATGAGCACGCCGTCGGCAGGCACACGATCGCCCTCGACCAGCAGCACATGATCACCGCGCACCACATCACTTCCCGGTACCCGGATGCGCTGCCCATCGCGCAACACCAGCGCTCGTGGTGCCGAAAGATCTCGCAGGGCATTGAGCGCCTTCTCGGTCTTGTGTTCCTGATAGATGGAGATGAAGACCACGACCGTGACGAAGAGTCCAAGGATGATGCCGTCGAGTTTCTCCGAGAGCACGAAGTTGATGATTGCCGCTCCCACCAGCAGCATGAGCATGGGCTCCCGCAACACGCCGGCTGCTTGCTGCAGCAGGTTGCGGGGCTGGGCCGTGGGCAGTTCGTTGGGGCCTTCCAGTTGAAGGAGTTGCGCCGCTTCAACTGAGCTCAGCCCGCGAATCTCGCTCACTTCCATGCCCTCGGTCATGTCAACCTCCGCTGCACCTTGCGTCCATTGCAGCGGGAAATGCTTGGAAATGCAGGAGGATTCCGGCCCTTGGCAGGTCCAGAGCCTTCGACACTAGCGGGCGTGACCGATGTGCCAGTGCTTGCCGTCGGCACAGCGGTACGGGTTCATGTGCTGGCCGAAATCGTGTTCGTATTCCACGGCCGCAGCTGCCGCGTCGGAGACCGAGGAGTAGGAGCGCTTGGCCGAGCCGTCGCGATTGAAGTGTGCATTCGCACCACGACGCCGCGTCCTGGGCGGGGCCGTGAGGACGCCCCACATGAGGCGGATGATGATGAGCAGACTCACTGCCAGCGTCAGGAAGCCGATGACCCTGGGGCTCATGCCACCTCCACTGGATCTGGATTCCGCGGGGCCGGAAGTGGAGCCCCCTCTCGGGATTGAACCGAGGACCTTCCGCTTACAAGGCGGGTGCTCTACCACTGAGCTAAGGAGGCGTGCATCCGGCTCTTCACCGAAAAACCGTTGCAAATGCTGAGGTTTTGGCACTTTCGTACCGTACTCCAGCTCGTCGCGATTTGCCGAGAATTGCCGAATTTTGCGCACAAATCTTGTGTTAGCCCTCGATCTGTGCGCAAATCTGTGCGAAGTTTTGGATACCCCAGCGGGTATGCGAAGGCACCCAAGACTGGGTGAACATTACCTGAGCGGCGCCTAGCAAAGGA
>JAJXSV010000215.1 GCA_021784375.1 Actinomycetes bacterium
ATCCTGCCAATGTGCAATCGGCAGCCAACGCAACCAGGTGTGCACGAGCGTCAGATACAGGGCCAGTGCCAGGCAGGAGGTGATGACGAAGCCGGCAATGATGCGCGCCGATTCCCCTGCGGCAGCGCGGATGACGCTGACACACGCGACGAAGCCCACAACAGCCGAGAGCAGTTCGAACTCTCCCAGCCACCAAGACGTCCCCACGACGGTCACGGTCACGGACACCAGACCCAGCATCAACATGGGCACTGAGCGAGGAACGACGCGATGCCCGAGGCGCCTACGCGTGATGGCACCGCCAGCGCGCAGGAAGGACCAGCTCTTGTAGGCGCCATGACCGAAGAGATGCAGCAGCGCCAATCCCGGCAGCCCCGCGGCAGCCTCGATGCTCATGAAGGCCATCTGCGTGGTGGTGCTCGAAGCCAGGCTGCCCTTGATGTCGTTGCGGGCCGCCATCGTCCACAGTCCCACCACCGCCGTCAGGCCGCCGCTCAACAGGAGCAGTGGCAACCACGGACGCATGAGCGGCAGCCACAACACCACCGCGACTCCGGCCGCGTTGATGATGCCGGCGTGCAGGAAGGCGGAGACCGGCGACGGCGCCTCCGCCGTCTGCGCCAGCCAGCGATGCGCGGGCACCAGGCCCGTGCGCACGATGCAGGCGAGCACCAGCAAGCCGCCGCTGGCGGCCCGGCCCTCCAAGAGCACGGCCAGCCATATCAGCACATCGCTGAACGAAAACCAGGCGCGCACGTAGTGTGAGGCCCGGCGCGCCGCAGCATCATCGGCATGGGCGATGAGCGAGGCCATGGCCTGACCACTGACGGTCCAGCCCACTGCGAACTGCGGGAGCGTGCCCGCGGTGACCATGACGAGCAGGCCGAGAAAGGCGGCACTCAGCAGAGCGCCGAAACGAGCAAGCCGCTCTTGGCCGAGCAGGTTGCGCAGGCTGTACGAGGCCACCACGAACACCAGCAGGCTGATGAAGCCGACGAGCAGCAGGTTGATCGTGTGCATCTCCACCACCACCGAGCCCCGCTCCAGAGTGCGGGGGTCGGTCGACAGCGCGGCAGCTCCCGCCGCGGTGACGAGGGCGAGCAGGGCGGCGGCACGGAGCATGAACATGGAGGAAAAATACCGGAATTCTTTTTCCTGTCAATAATTACATGAATGGCCTCATTGCAGGGCGTGTCTAGGCTTCAGGCCTTGACACCTCACGAGGAATTCCTGCAATCTGATGCATATGTCAAGGATCTCGGCCATCGCCGCCCAAGGTGATACGGGCGACCCACGTCAGTGGACGCTGCTCACCAACCATGGCCGCGTCCTGCTGCTCATCGCCCAGAACCCCGGACTGCGGCTGCGGGAGCTGTCCGACCTGGCCTCGATCACCGAGCGCTCGGCCCAGGCCATCGTCGCCGACCTCGAACGCGCGGGCTACCTCACCAAGTCCAAGGTCGGGCGCCGCAACACCTACACCGTGAATCAGGCGCGACCCTTCCGCCATCCCGCCGAGTCGGGTCACACCGTCGGCGAACTGCTGCGCATCTTCGCGCCCAGCGCCTAGACCGCAGCCTCCCGGCAGGTGATGTCGAGGGAGCCGCGGTCAACGGCTCCATGACACGGCCCGCTAGAGTCGGTGGCGGCGTGCTGGGAAGTCTGGTCAGCGTACGAGTTGGTATGCGCAGAAACGGATACAGCATGAGTGTGCATGATCGCGATCGCCGTTGGGTCGCGCGCCTGATCGCCGAAGAGCGTGTGGCCGCGGCCGTCCTGTTGGTTGCGGGCGCGATAGGAATCGTCGGGGCGCAGATGCTGGGCGCCACGTCCACGGGCATGCTCCTCCACCCCCATATCGCCGGGCGCATTCTGGACTTGCCCTGGTTCGCGGCCGATGGACTGCTCGTCACCTTCTTCTTCGTCGCAGGCCTGGAACTCCGGCACGAGTTCACCGAGGGCTCACTCAGATCAGTTCGAGCGGCCATGGTGCCGTCGGTGGCCGCGGCCTTCGGCATGCTGATGCCCGCGCTGCTGTTCCTTCTGCTGGCACCAGGCAATGCACGCGCTGCATGGGGCGTCCCCATGGCCACCGACCTGCCCCTGGCCCTGGCACTGGTCGCGGTCGCAGGCCGTGGACTGCCGCTGCGCTTCCGGGCCTTCATCCTGAGCCTGGCCATCGTGGACGACGCGCTGTCGATCCTGGTGATAGCCGTGGTCTTCGGCGGTCAGATCTCGCTGCCCTGGCTCGTGGTCACGGCCCTGCTCGTCGTCGCCTACGCCAAGACACAGCAAAGGTCCAACGCCTTGGCTGCCGTCGTGGCCATCGGCGCCTGGCTGGCCATGCTGCACACCGGCATCCATGCCACGGTGCTCGGAGTGGCACTGGGCCTCATCACCGGGCGCCAGACCGACGTGTTGCGCAATGGTTGGCAACCCTTTGTGGGCTTGATCGCAGTGCCGATCTTCGTCCTGACCTCACTGGCCTTGCCGCTTTCGACCAGCGACATCGATCCACGCCTCATCACCGGCATCACGCTCGCTCGCATCGTCGGCAAACCAGTGGGCATCCTGCTGGGTGCCATGCTGGCGGTACGCCTGTTCAGACCCCACGACAGGTTGCCGGCGCGCGCCTATGCGGTGGCAGGAAGCGTTGCCGGTCTGGGCTTCTCGGTGCCCATGCTGTTCGCGGATCTCGGCCTGCAGAGCCCGCTGGTGGAGTCGGTGAAGATCGCCATCGTTGCCGCTCTGGCGGGCTGCGGTGCGGTGGCAGCTGTGGCGCTCACATACTTGCGCCGCAGTGCACTGGCGCGTTGAACAAGGCGGAGTCGGCGTCTTCGCCAACGCACCGGCTGCTGCTATGCAGTTCCCCGCCGCCACGGCAGGATGCGATCGGGGCATACCGGAGGAGACACGTGACGCGCATCGAGGACATCAAGCAACGACTCACCGTTCCAGTCGTCGTTGCTCCCATGCTCCTGGTGTCGGGCCCGGAGCTGGTGATCGCGTCCTGCCAAGCCGGTTTGGTGGGAAGTTTCCCCGCCTTCAACGCACGCACCATCGCCGACCTCATCGCCTGGATGACGCGCATCCGCGAAGCCGTCGGCGATGCGCCCTGGGCCATGAACCTGGTGGTGCTGGAAGAGCACAATCCATTGCTGCCACAGCAGATCGAGCTGCTCGACGAATTCCGCCCGCCCATTGTCATCACCAGCCTGGGCCAACCGCATGCCGTGGTGGAGCACGTGCACGCCTATGGCGGGCTGGTGTTCCATGACGTCACCACCATGCGTCACGCGCAGAAGGCCATAGAGGCAGGCATCGACGGTCTCATCGCCGTCACCGCAGGCGCCGGTGGCCACTGCGGCAGCCTGCATCCCTTCACCTTCGTGCGGCAGCTGCGCAGTGTCTGGGACGGCACGCTGTTGCTCGCCGGTGCCATCAGCGACGGAGCGGGTATTGCCGCGGCTCAGGCGCTGGGCGCCGATTTGGCATATATGGGTACACGCTTCATCGCCACGCAGGAATCGATGGCCGAGCCGGACTACAAGCAACTGCTCGTCACGCAGGATGCCTCCGACCTCATCGTCACCGATCGCATCTCAGGTCTCCAGGCCTCATTCCTGCGCGCGTCACTTACGCGTGTGGGGTTGGATCCTGATCACCTGCCGGCGCTTCGTGCGCCGCGTCAACCCGACCTGCCGGAAGGCGTACGCCCGTGGCGCGATGCCTGGAGTGCCGGTCAGGGCATCGGGCTCATCCACGACATTCCGACGGTGGCCGAACTGGCCGCGCGACTGCGTCAGCAGTATCACGCGGCACTCGTCGCGCACTGACTCCTCCCCAGGGCTGCTTCGAGCTTCTGGCAAAGGGGCTGCTCAGTGCTCGGTGGCGCCGGCCTTCACGATGACACGGGCCGCCAATGCATGGGCCGCGGTGACGTTGGCGACGGGATCCCATCCGCGCGTCAGGTGATCGACAAGGAAGCCGGCCATGAAGGCGTCACCGGCGCCGGTGAGATCGCGTACCTCGGTGACGGGAGGCACGGGAATGGACGCCGCCAGCTCACCGGCACGGAAGACATGGGTGGGCTGGGCGCCGGAGCGGGCAAGGAGCACCGCCGCACCGAGACGCGCCAGGTTGGCTCCGGGCTGCGCGCCATCCGCGAGACCCAGCAACAGACTTTCGTCGCGATTGGCAGACACGAAATCTGGAGCGCAGCTCTCCAACACCTCGAGAAAGGCCGGCACTCCGACGCTTTCGATGAGGCCGATGGAGGACACGTCGATGGAGATCCGTCCGCCGTTGGCACGCACCTGTTTGATGGCCGCGAGTACGGCTGCAGGCGTCGAGCCACCGAAGAGTCCGTAGGCCGGGACGTGCAGGAGTTCAATGGCCTGCAACCACTCCGGATCCACGGCCTCCAACATGGCGGAGGCACCGCGCGACGGATACATGGTGCGCTCGCCGTCCGGCTCCACGATGACGACGATGGTGCCGGTGTTGCCACGCGTCTGCGTCCGCACATCCACCTGATGACCGCGCAGTGACGCACACAGCGCCGCGCCGGCGATGTCGTCACCAACGCAGCCGATGAAGCGCGTGGGATAGCGCGGACCGGCAAAGGCAGCGACATTCGCCGCCTGTCCACCGCGCT
>JAJXSV010000216.1 GCA_021784375.1 Actinomycetes bacterium
ATCACGCGTGCCTGCCAGCGCGAACCACATGGAGCCGCTACCCCGCGTCTGCAGGTACCAGCCCAGCAGGGTCAGCACGGTGGCCGCCAGCAGGAAGCCAACGGCGCAATCGAGGATGACGATGGCGCGGCGACGCAGGGCGAGGTTCACCGATATGCCGAAGGGCAGCGCGAGCAGTCCGACACCGGAGAGTGCGCCCAGCGGCAGGGCCAGCCAGGTGGGCAGATAGGTGGCGGACTTGGCGAGATCGCTGTCCAGTCCGGAGATCGTCGACTTCAGGAAGGAGGCGAAGAGCAAGAGCCCGGCACTGGCCAGCAGGATGAGGGCGAAGCGCAGCAGGTCGGAGGGTCGGCGCACGCGCTTGGCGATGACACCGTCCTCGATGACGAGCGTGGCCGCGGTGTCCTGCACGGACAGATCGTTGCATGTCGACACCCCTGCCGACCAACGGGGACTTGTCGGACCCGCTCGGTACCGTCTGGACATGACCCGGCACACCTGGCAGTTGGCGCCCCCCGTGCCCACCCCGCCGGCACCCGTCCTGGACCCGGTACAACGGCGTGCCGTGGCCTGGGCCTCTGGGCCCGCGCTGGTCGTCGGCGGACCGGGCACCGGGAAATCCACGGTCATCATGGAGTCCGCCCTGGCCCGGCTGGCGGAAGGTGCGGCCGCCGATTCCGTGCTCGTACTGGCCCGTGGGCGTGATGCGGCCGCTCGCCTGCGTGAACACCTCACCACCCGCGCCCCTGGACGGGCCGCCGTCCGCGTCACGACCTTTCACGCCTTCGCCCTGGCGCTGGTTACCCGTCTTGCATCTCCCGATGAGCCCTGGCGCCTGCTGTCTGGAGCCGAGCAGGAACATGCGGTGCGCGATGTCATCGAAGGCACCCTGCGGGAGCCGGCACTGCAGGGCGCCTGGCCCAGCGAGTTGCTCGAGGCGGTCTCCACCCGCGGCTTTGCCAAGGAGGCGCGTGCAGCCTTCGCTGCTGCTCGCTCGCTGGGGCTGGCCGGCGACGAGATCACCGCCTTCGGCCGCAAGGCTGACGACCTCGCCTGGACCGCCATCGGCCCCGTGCTGGACGCCTACCTCGAAAGCCAGGAGCAGCAGCGGGCGCTCGACTATGCGGAGCTCATGTTCCGGGCCCTGCGAATACTGCATGATCCCGCCAACGCCTCCCTGCTCGCGGGCCTGCGTTTCGTCTATGTGGACGAATACGAGGAATCCGATGCCATGCAGGCGGCACTGCTGGGCGCCCTTTCGAACCACGTTGAGAGCGTGGTGGCGGCGGCCGATCCTGACCAGTCGGTGTTCGCCTTCCGCGGTGCCCAGGTGGAGAACATCCGCCGCTTCCGCACGGATTTCCAGCCCATGGCCGTGGCCCTTGGCCAGGGCGAGGTGCAGGTGTTCAGCCTGGATCTCGGTCATCGCTTCGCCGCCTCGTTGCTGGATTTCGCGTCTGCCACCTTCGGTGCGGCGGTGCCAACGGTGCTGCCCGTCGCAGCCGCCGAGGTGCACCGGCGCTTTCGCTCCCAGCCGCGCCACACCGAGGTGCGGGTGCAGCTCTACGACGATGCCTCATCAGAGGCCGCGCACACCGTGGCCGCCATTCGCGCACTGCGTTCCGAGACCGGCGATGGCTGGGAGGAGTTCGCCGTCATGACGCGCTCGGCGGGCGCGCTGCGTACCGTGGAACGGGCGCTGCAGCGAGCGGGCATTCCCTGCCTGGTGGACGTCCGCAGCGGCCGGCTCACCGAGCAACCGGCGGTTCGGGTGCTGTTGCGTGCACTGGATGCGGTATCCGCGCCCGAACTGCGACTGGAGCCGGCACATGCCCACGAGTTGGTGGTCTCGGCCATGTGCGGGCTGGACGCCAGTGAGGTCCGCTCGCTTTCCCGTCTGCTCCGCAGCGATCGTCGTACGCCGAGTGACATGGCGCTCGCCCTGGCGCTTTCGGCCGCGCAGCCGGCACTCGAGCTCGCCGATGAGGTGCCGGGCGCGCTGGCCTTCGAGTCGCTGCGGGCGCTGCTGCAGCGGGTCCATGCTCGGGTGCGCGCGGGCGCCACGCCGCATGAAGCCCTCTGGCTGTTGTGGTCGGGCAGCAGCTGGCCGCAGCGGCTGCGTCGCCAGGCGGTTGAGCAGGGTTCGGCACTTGCCCATCGTGATCTCGATGCCGTGTGCGAGTTGTTCGATATCGCCGATCGCGCGGTGTTGCGTCGCCAGGGCCGTGCCGGCGTGGCCAGTTTCGTCCGTGACCTGCTGGAGCAGGAGGTGCCGGCCGAGACGCTGGCGCCACGAGGCTTCAACGAACCTGCGGTGCAGTTGCTCACGGCCCATGCGGCGAAGGGGCTGCAGTGGAAGCACGTGTTCATGGTGGGCGTCGACGAAGGTGTATGGCCCAATCTGCGGCGTAGGTCGACGCTGCTTGACGTGGATCGCCTCACCACGGGCGGGTTGGTGCAGGGCCGCAGCCGGCAGGCGCTCTTCGATGAGGAGCGGCGGCTGTTCTATATGGCGTGCACGCGGGCCGGCGTCACGCTCGTGGTTTCGGGCACCCGCGGTGATCGCGCCAAGGATGCCCAGCCTTCGCGATTCCTCGAGCAGACGGTGGTGCCCCCCGTCGCGGTGGTGGGTCGACCGGTCACGCTGGATTCGGCAGGGGATCTGGTGGCGACATTGCGCCGGGTCGCCACTTCGGAGCGAGTCTCGCCAGCCCTGCGTGCCCAGGCTGTGCGGCGCTTGCGGGAACTGGCGGCACTCACCGATGAAGCAGGCGAGGCGCTGTTCCCGGAAGCCGATGCCGCACGCTGGTGGGGCACCCGGATGATCACCGACAACCCGGTTCCGGTGAGCCCGCTCGGGCATCCCCTCTATGTCCGGGGTTCCTCACTCGACTCGCTGGGCAACTGCAGTCTCAATTGGTTCCTCGAGCAACGCGTGCATGCGGAAAGCTCCCGGGGTTCGGCGGTGGTCTTCGGGTCTGCCCTGCATGCTCTGGCCGACGGCCTGGCCAAGGGCGAACTCGCTCCCGATCCGGACCTGCTGGCCGAGCACTTGCGTTCGGTCTGGAACGAGGCCGGTTATGACTCGAGATGGCAGTCCGACCGTGATTTCGAGGAGGGGCTGCGGGCCATCAGTCGCCTGCTGCATTGGCACACGCAGCGCACGCCGACACTGCTGGCCAGCGAGGTGGCCTTTGATCGCGTCATCGAGGTAAAAACCCCCTCCGGTCGGGTGGAGCAGTTGCGCATGCGGGGCAGCATCGACCGCATCGAGATCTCGGATGATCTGGGCCTTATGGTCTTCGACTACAAGACAGGTAGACGCAAGTTCGCTGTCAGGGATGTCGAGGAGAGCGGACAGTTGCGCTACTACCAATTGGCGGCTGCGCGTGGATTGCTGGAACTTCCCGCGTACGAGGGGGCCGGTGCCCTCCGGCCCGCCGGTGCGGCGTTCGTGAACCTGCGGGTGGATGCCGCGAGCCGCGATCGCCTCAATCCCTCCGTGCAGGTGCAGGCGGCCTTGGCCGCGGATGATCCGTGGATCACGGAGGTGCTCGGTGCGGGGCTGGAGCGAGTGCGCGAGGAACAGTTCCAGGCCACGTCAGGCAGACATTGCAGCTACTGCCAAATGAAGGGCGTCTGCCCTGTGCAACCGGAAGGACGAGTGGAGCCGGCATGAGCGGGTTCACGACCGATCGGCTGTGCGAGCTCATGCGTATCCGCTTCAGCGAGCGCCAACTCGCCGCTATCACCGCACCGATGGCGCCCTCGGTCATCATGGCTGGCGCCGGCTCGGGCAAGACCTCCGTCATGACGGCACGCATTGTCTGGCTGGTGGCAACCGGTGCAGTGCAGGCGCACCAGGTGTTGGGTCTCACCTTCACCAACAAGGCTGCGGGTGAATTCCGATCACGGGTCCGTGAGGCACTCGCGCATCCCGAGTTGGCTGTGGATGCCGCCGACACCTCCACCATCGCCACCTACCACTCCTTCGCGCAGCAGCTCATCATCGACCACGGCATTCGCATCGGTATCGAGCCGGAAGTGCGATTGCTGAGCGACGTCAGGCGCGAGCAGTTGGCGATGCGAGTGGTGCGCAATCCGGACACCGACATCATCGCGCTGTCACAGGCCACCACGTCCGTGGTGAAGCTGCTGCTCTCCCTCGATGATCGATTGGCCGAGGAGGCCGTGGAACCTGCAGACCTGCGTGCCTTCGACGAACAACTGCTGCAGCGCATGGCCCCTCATGCGCAGCAGGTGTCGGGCACCCGGATCATGGAGACCGCAAGCCGTCGCCTTGAGTTGCTGGCGCTGGTGGAGCAGTTTCGGGCGCTGAAACTCGAAGAGCAATCCATTGACTACGCCGACATGATGCGGCTCTCGTTGCAGCTCGTGAGTGCGCGTCCCGATGTCGTGCAGCGGCTGCGCAGCGATGTTCGCGTGGTGCTGCTCGACGAGTACCAGGACACTTCGGTAGCCCAACGGATGCTCATGCAGCGGGCCTTCGGTGATGGCCATCCGGTCACCGCCGTTGGCGATGCCTTGCAGGCCATATACGAATGGCGCGGCGCCAATGCGGTGAACATCACGCAGTTTCGCGAGCACTTCCCGACATGGCGCGACGGCATTCCGCGGC
>JAJXSV010000217.1 GCA_021784375.1 Actinomycetes bacterium
TCTTGTCATGCCGGTCCATGGTGAACCACGGCACCTCAGCGCCAACCTGAAGATCGCCATGAAGACGGGCCTGCCCCGGGAGCGCGTGCTGCTCACGCGCGACGGCTCGGTCATCGACCTCAAGGATGGCGTGGCCACCATCGTCGGGGCGGTGCCCTGCGGATACGTGTATGTCGACGGCTCCAGCGTCGGCGACATCTCCGAGGCGTCGCTGAAGGACCGGCGCATCCTCGGCGAGGAGGGCTTCATCTCCTGCTTCGTGGCTGTCGACCTCACCGAGTGCGTGGTGGTCGCCGGGCCGGAGATCCATGCGCGCGGCTTCAGCGAGGACGACGCCGTGTTCGACGAGATCCTCGCGGAGTTGCGCCGACTCGTCGAGGGCTCGGTAAAGGCCGGCATCACCGACCAGTACGAGTTGCAGCAGCTGGTGCGCCGCACGCTCGGCCGCTGGGTGTCGAACACGCTGCGACGCAAGCCCATGATCGTGCCGGTGATCGTCGAGGCCTGACGCCGTGCTGAGCGGTCCGGTGATCGCCGAAACGCAGGGCCCATCGCGGGTCTCGGGGCACTGCGGCCGATAGCCTGCAGCATCATGGCCAAACGCAAGCAGCCTTCCCCCTTGCCGGCCCGCATCGGCGCGGGCGTGGCGCACGTCCTGCGCCGCATCTGGGACGCGATCGCCCTCGGCGTCGGCTCCCTCGCCCGCGGGGTGGGCCGCAACGCCG
This sequence comes from Actinomycetes bacterium, assembly GCA_021784375.1. The sequence continues at coordinate 726 of JAJXSV010000217.1, forward strand.
CCTCACTCGACCCCGCGCACCGACGGGACGGCCTCGGCCTGCTCCTGACGCTCCTGTCCGTCGTCATGGCGGCCCCACTCTGGTTCGGCACTCGCGGGTGGTTCTCCACCATGGTGTCCGACGTCGTCACCCAGTTCACCGGCGCCTTCGACGTGGCCGTTCCCGTGATCGTCCTGTACATGGCGGCCCGCGTGCTCCGTCACCCGGAGGAGGGGCCCGACAACGGCCGTATCGCCATCGGGGGCAGTCTCTTCGTATGGATGCTGCTCGCGCTCCGCCAGGTGGCCTCGGGCGCCCCGTCCCCGGGGGATCCCGGTTGGCCGGAGAGCGGTGGCTTCCTCGGTTGGGCGATCGCGACCCCGCTGCTCGGCGCGGTGGGCAAGCCCGTCACGATCGTGATCGTCGTCCTGCTGCTGGTCTTCGCACTCCTGATCGTCACCAAGACGCCCGTGGCCCAGATCCCCACCCGATTCGCACTCATCCTCGCCTTCGTGCGCCGACGCCTGCCGCAGCGCCCACCGCGGCCCGAGGTCGAGGCCCCCCAGACCTTCGCGGCGGACACGCCGTTCGAACCGGTCGCAGTGATCGCGCCGGATCCGTCTACGGACGAGGTGGAGCCGGACGTTGACTTCGAGTACGACGACACCGACCTCGAGCACGACATCGCGGAGCAGGTGACGCAGATCGTGCCGCGCCCTGAGGTCGATCCGATGGCGGACACGGCCATCCTCGACCTCATCCGGCCCCCGGTCCCCACGGCCACGCCCCTCGCGAAGCCGGCCAAGCCGCGGCAGCTGCAGCTGTCGAGTGCGCTCAACTACAGGCTGCCCGCCGTCACGTCGCTGTCGAGTGGGGCGGTGCCGAAGAAGAACACCGTGGCCAATGACCGGATCATCGAGGCGCTGCGCAACGTCTTCGAGGAGTTCGAGGTCGATGCCGCCGTCACCGGCTTCCAGCGCGGTCCCACGGTCACGCGCTACGAGGTCGAGCTGGGGCCCGGCGTGAAGGTGGAGCGCATCACGGCGCTCGCGCGCAACATCTCATACGCGGTGGCCAGCGCCGAGGTGCGCATCCTGTCGCCGATCCCGGGTAAGTCAGCGGTCGGCATCGAGATCCCGAACACGGACCGCGAACTCGTGAGCCTGGGCGATGTGCTGCGCAGCAAGGCCGCCACCTCCGATCAGCATCCGCTGTTGGTGGCGCTGGGGAAGGACGTCGAGGGCGGGTTCGTCATGGCGAACCTCGCCAAGATGCCGCACATCCTGGTTGCCGGTGCGACGGGCGCCGGCAAGTCGTCCTGCATCAACTCCTTCATCACCTCCGTGCTCATGCGGGCCACGCCGCTCGAGGTGCGCCTGGTACTCATCGATCCGAAGCGCGTGGAACTCAATGCCTACGAAGGCGTACCCCACCTCATCACGCCGATCGTCACCAGCCCCAAGAAGGCGGCCGAGGTGCTGCAGTGGGTCGTCAAGGAGATGGACACCCGCTACGACGACCTCGCGGCATTCGGCTTCCGCCACATCGATGATTTCAACAAGGCGGTGAACGCCGGCAAGGTCGCGCTCCCCCCGGATTCGCAACGCGTGCTCAAGCCGTACCCGTACCTGGTGGTCGTCGTCGATGAGCTCGCGGACCTGATGATCGTCGCCCCTCGCGACGTCGAGGACTCGATCGTCCGCATCACGCAGTTGGCCCGAGCCGCCGGCATCCACCTGGTGCTTGCCACCCAGCGTCCGTCGGTGGACGTAGTCACCGGCCTCATCAAGGCCAACGTCCCGTCGCGGCTGTCCTTCGCGACCTCGAGCATCACCGATTCGCGCGTCATCCTCGACCAACCGGGCGCCGAGAAGCTGGTGGGCCAGGGTGACGGCCTCTTCCTCCCCATGGGCGCCAGCAAGCCCATCCGCATCCAGGGCGCCTTCGTGAGCGAGGCGGAGATCCGGGTGGTCGTCGCGCACTGCAAGTCGCAGGGCGAGGCCCAGTACCGCGACGACGTGGTGGGCACCAAGGCGGCCAAGGCGGAGGTGTCCGAGGACATCGGCGACGACCTCGACCTGCTGCTGCAGGCCATCGACCTGGTGGTGGGAACGCAGTTCGGCTCCACCTCCATGCTGCAGCGGAAACTGCGCGTGGGCTTCGCCAAGGCGGGTCGCCTCATGGACCTCATGGAGTCCCGTGGGATCGTGGGGCCCTCGGAGGGGTCCAAGGCTCGCGAGGTGCTCGTGAAGCCGGATGACCTCGCGGAGGCGCTCGAGCGCGTGCGCAGTTGAGCGGGTGTGGCATCGGCCGGGTTCCTTCGGCCAGCCCGCGAGGATACATTTGTCTGTGCAAGCTTCCGTGGGGCAATCGTTGGGACTCGTGTGGACGTTGGTGAACGACTCAAGCACGCGCGTGTGGAGCAGGGTCTCTACATCCCCGAGTTGGTCTATCGCACCCACATCCGGGCCGGGCTCATCGAGGACATAGAGCGGGGCGACTTCAGCAACTGCGGCGGCGACGTGTATGCGCGCGGCCATGTGCGCGTGCTGGCGACCGCACTCGGCTTGGACCCGGCGCCCCTCCTCCACGCGATGGGGGCGGAGGAGAGCCCGGTGGCTGCGGATGCCGCACTGGCCGGCGAGCCCGGCAGCACGAGCATCTGGGAGCTCGACAAGCGCGCCGTGTCCCTCGCTGAGCGCCGCACGCGCTGGGTGTTGTCGGTTGTGGCCATCGTGATCGTCGGCGCCCTGGTGTGGCAGGCGCACGCGCGGAACTCGGCGGTCGTCCTCGACAACGCCGTGGACTCCGCAAGCCGGGCCGCATCCGTCCTGCCCTCAGCCGCCGCCAGCGCCAGCGCCGCGCCGACCACCAGCGCGTCGAGCGCGCCGTCGGCCTCGGCAGCACCCTCGGCATCAGCCGTCACAGGCGTCATGACCGTGAAGTTCGACTGCTCTGCCACCTCGTGGGTCCGGGTGAGCAATGCCGCGGGGACGCTGTTCGTGGGCACCATGCACAGTGGTGACACGCGCACGCTCACCAGCCCGTCCGACGTCAACATCCGCATCGGGAACGCGGCCGGCATCACGCTGACCGTGAACGACGTGCAGGAGCCGAGCCTGGGTGCGTCGGGGCAGGTGTACGACCACACCTTCGCGCTCGGCTAGCCACAGCCGGCGGATAGGCTGCCCCCATGCAGCGCGTCCACATGATCACCTTGGGCTGCGCTCGCAATGATGTGGATTCCGATGAACTCGCGGCACGACTGGCCGCCGACGGATTCGAGATCGCCGAGGACTCGGCGAGCGCCGACGTCGTGGTGGTGAACACCTGCGGGTTCGTGGAGGCTGCCAAGAAGGACTCCATCGACACCATCCTGGCCCAAGCCGACCTCAAGGGCTCCGTCAGCGGGCCCCGGGCCGTGGTGGCCGTCGGTTGCATGGCAGAGCGCTACGGCCGGGACCTGGCGGCGGAACTGCCCGAAGCCGACGCAGTGCTCGGCTTCGACAGCTACCCGGACATCGCCGATCGCCTGCGACGCATCCTCGGCGGTGAGCACATGGAAGCGCATGTGCCACACGATCGCCGTAGCCTGCTGCCCATCGCACCCGCGCAGCGCGCCAAGGCCGTGGACGCGCCTGCCGTGCCGCGGCTCCGTCTGGAACACGGGCCCTGGGCTTCGCTGAAGATCGCGTCCGGATGCGACCGCCGGTGCAGCTTCTGCGCCATCCCCATGTTCCGGGGTTCCTACCAGTCCCGCAGGCCGCACGAGATCATCGAGGAGGCCCACTGGCTGGCCGACCAAGGGGTGCGCGAGCTGTTCCTCGTGAGTGAGAACTCGACCTCGTACGGCAAGGACCTCGGCGACCTGCGCCTGCTCGAATCACTGCTGCCTGCGCTCTCGCAGGTCGACGGCATCGAGCG
>JAJXSV010000218.1 GCA_021784375.1 Actinomycetes bacterium
GCGACCCACGACGATCGCTCCCCCGGCTGCTCCGACCACGCGGACGAAGGCGGCCCCCACCTGGCGCGCGAGTTCCCCGTTCAGTTGGTCCGGGTAGGTTCCGCGGACGTCGTAGGCCTTGATGATGTCATCGAGATCAACCACGGTCACAGCCTATTTCTCAGTCGTCGCTGCCGCCGCCGTTGGATGCGGAGGGCGTCGTCTTCTGGACCTCCATGAGGAACTGGAAGTTGCTCTTCGTCTCGCGCATCTTGGAGAGCAGCAACTCGATGGACTGCTGCGAGTCCAGCGCGTGGAGGACGCGACGCAGCTTCCAGACGATCTTGAGCTCGTCGGGCGCCATGAGGATCTCCTCCTTGCGGGTGCCCGATGCGTCGATGTCGACCGCGGGGAAGATGCGCTTGTCCGCGAGGCGCCGATCCAGCTTGAGCTCCATGTTGCCGGTGCCCTTGAACTCCTCGAAGATCACCTCGTCCATCTTGGATCCGGTCTCCACGAGGGCAGTGGCCAGGATGGTGAGCGAGCCGCCATCCTCGATGTTGCGGGCCGCCCCGAAGAACTTCTTCGGCGGGTAGAGCGCCGCCGAGTCCACGCCACCGGAGAGGATGCGGCCAGAGGCCGGCGCCGCGATGTTGTAGGCACGGCCCAGGCGCGTGATGGAGTCGAGCAGCACCACGACGTCGTGGCCGAGTTCCACCAGGCGCTTGGCACGCTCGATGGCGAGCTCGGCGACGATGGTGTGGTCCTCGGCCGGGCGGTCGAAGGTGGAGGCGATGACCTCGCCCTTCACCGAGCGCTGCATGTCGGTGACCTCTTCGGGCCGCTCGTCCACGAGCACGACCATGAGGTGCACCTCGGGGTTGTTCTCCGTGATGGCGTTGGCGATGGCCTGCAGCACCATGGTCTTACCGGCCTTCGGGGGCGAGACGATGAGGCCGCGCTGACCCTTGCCGATGGGCGCGACCAGGTCGATGACGCGCGTCGTGAGGTTCTTGTCGGTCGTCTCCAGGCGCATGCGCTCCTGCGGGTACAGCGGGGTCAACTTGCTGAACTCGAGGCGGCCACGGGCTGCCTCCGGGTCCTCGCCGTTGACCGTGTCGATGCGGACGAGTGGGTTGAACTTCTGGCGCTGGTACTCCCCGTCGCGCGGCAGTCGCACCTGGCCGGTGATGACATCTCCCTTGCGCAGGCCGTACTTCTTCACCAGGCCGAGCGCGACATAGACGTCGTTGGGGCCGGGAAGGTAGCCACTCGTGCGCACGAAGGCGTAGTTCTCGAGGATGTCGACGATGCCGGCAACCGGGGTGACGACGTCGTCCTCGGTGACCTCGAATTCGTCGCGACGCTGACGGTCGCGGTTGCGGTCGCGGTTGCGGTCGCGGTTGCGGTTGTTCCGATCGAAGCGGTCGTTGCGGTCGCCACCACGGTCGTTGCGGTCGCCACCACGCTCGTTGCGGTCGTTGCGGTCGTTGCGGTCGCCACCACGCTCGTTGCGGTCGTTGCGGTCGTTGCTGCGGTCGGCACCGCGGTCATGGTTGCGGTCACTGCGGTCGAAGTTGCGGTCACCGCGATCATTGCGATCCTCGCGGGGCTGGTCCGCGTGGTCGTCCTGCTCCTCGCGCGCCTCGACGACCTGGCCGTCGCGCTCCTCACGGGGTTCACGCTCACGACGGTTGCGATTGCGGTCGCGATCGCGGCGCGGACCGCGATCCTGGCGTTCGCCGCGGTCCTCGCCCTCGACCGGCCCGGCGCTCTGCGACGGGGCCTCGGGGCGGGCTTCTGCCTGCGGTGCGGCGGTGTGTTCCTGGGGTGCATGCACGGGTGCGGCGGGCGCCGCGGTTGCGGTCAATGCCGCGATGATGTCGCCCTTGCGCATCGTCGATGCGCCTGAGATCCCTGCTTCGCCGGCGAGCTTCTTCAACTCGGGGAGCTTCATGGTCAGGAGGGCGGTGGTGTTGTCGCTCACGCGAATCCTTTACGGGTGATGATGTCGTACATACGACGCGGCCAATGAGAATTCAGATTGGCGCCGGACAACCTAGGTCCGTGGATTGGAGCCTAGCGCAATTGCGCCGCCGGACCTATTCCACCTAGGCATCCAGCGGGACGACCGCTGCCCCCTCGGTATCGACGGCCAGTTCCTGCACGTCGAAGCGGGCACCCACCAGGCCGGGCACCAGGCCCGCGTTGGCCCTGGTGCAGAGCGCGATCACGGTGGGCCCGGCACCGGAGACGGCGGCCGGTATGCCGGCCTCGCGCAGCTTGGCCACCAGGTCCAGGCTCCGGGGCATGGCGTCCCGACGCTGCTGTTGGTGCAGCTTGTCATCCGTGGCCACGAGCAGCAGTGAAGGGTCAGTGGTCATGGCCGCCACCAGCAGTGCGCTGCGGGCCACGTTGTACACGGCATCGGCGTAGGGCACCGCGTCGGGCAGCAGGCCACGGGCCTTCTTGGTCGCCAGTGCGGTGTTGGGGATGCAGACCACGGGCACGATGTCGGGATGCGGTCGCATGGCGAGGGCCTGTCCCGTCCCCTCGGTCCATGCGACGGTGAAGCCGCCGAGCAGGGTTGCCGCGACGTTGTCGGGATGACCCTCGAGTTCCGATGCCAGTGCGAGCGCCTCGCGGTCGGGGAGCATCTGGTCGCCTCCGACGACGAGCGCCCTCGCGAGCACGATGCCGCCGACGATGGCCGCCGCGGAGGAACCGAGGCCGCGCCCATGCGGGATGTGGTTGGCCGTGACGAGTGCGAATCCGCGGGGTTGCGCCCCCATGGCGTCGAAGGCGGCAGCCATGGACTTGGCCACGAGGTGTCGGTGGTTGCGCGGCAGGTCGTCCGCACCCTCCCCCGAGATGTCCACGGTGATGCCCGGCTCGTCGGTGATCACGGCGATGAGGTCATCGTGCAGTGACAGCGCCAGCCCGGCGCAGTCGAAGGCCGAGCCCAGGTTCGCGGACGTGGCCGGCACGCGGACGCGAACCGGTGACGCCTTGAACGTCAGCCGCACACGCGGAGCGCGAGTGGCCATCAGGCGATTCCGATCGCCTCTGCGGCAGCATCCGCGTTGACGGGGATGCGGATGGGGTCCTTGGCCTGCTCGAGCGCCCAGTGCGGATCCTTGAGCCCGTTGCCGGTCACCGTGCAGACGACGCGGGCGCCCCTGGGCAGCCTGCCTGCTGCATGCATCTTCAGCAGGCCGGCCACGGATGAGGCGGAGGCGGGCTCGACGAACACCGATTCGTGCGCAGCGAGGAAGCGGTAGGCGGCGAGGATCTCGTCGTCGCTCACCATGTCGATGAGGCCGCCGGACTCGTCGCGCGCGGCCTCCGCCAGGTGCCAGGACGCCGGGTTGCCGATGCGGATGGCGGTGGCGATCGTCTCCGGGTTCTCCACCACGTGACCGCGCACGATGGGCGCCGCGCCCTCGGCCTGGAAGCCCCACATGTGCGGGTTGCGCGTGGAGAGGCCATCACGCGCGTACTCCGTGTAGCCCTTCCAGTAGGCGGTGATGTTGCCGGCATTGCCGACGGGAAGGCAGTGGTACTCGGGGGCGTCCCCGAGGGCGTCCACGATCTCGAAGGCCGCCGTCTTCTGGCCCTCGATGCGATCGGGGTTGACGGAGTTCACGAGTTCGATGGGGTAGCCGTCCGCCAACTTGCGCGCGAGGGTCAGGCAGTCGTCGAAGTTCCCCTCGACCTGCAGGATCCGGGCCCCGTGGACGACGGCCTGCGCCATCTTGCCCATCGCGATCTTGCCGTCCGGCACCAGCACGGCAGCCACCATGCCGGCCTTGACCGCGTAGGCCGCCGCCGAGGCCGAGGTGTTGCCGGTGGACGCGCAGATGACGGCCCGGGCCCCGCGCTCTGCCGCCTTGGATATGGCCACGGTCATGCCGCGATCCTTGAAGGAGCCCGTGGGATTGGCGCCGTCGACCTTGAGCCACACCTCGGCATCGACCATGGAGGACAGCTCGCGGCTCGGCACCAGCGGCGTGCCGCCCTCGAGCAGGGTGATGTTGGGGGTTGCCGCCGTGACGGGCAGGCGATCGCCGTACTCCGCGATGAGTCCGCGCCATTGATGGGCCATCAGTTCCCAGCCTCTCCCTCGACGCGCATGACGCCGACGACTTGCTTCACCGCTGCCAGCGTGCGCAGGCGCTTGATGGTGGCGGCCAGGGCCGCCTCCGTGGACAAGTGCGTGCGGACGAGCAGGTGGGCGTCCTCGCCGCTCCCGTCCTGCCGGACCACCTGCAACGAGACGCCTTCGTCCGCGAAGGCGTTGGCGATGGTGGCGAGTACGCCCGGTTCGTCGGACACGCGCAGGCTGATGGCGTAGCGGGTGTGCGCCGCCTCGATGCCGCGAACAGTGAGATCGGCGTAGGCGTTGTGCACGGGGCCATGATGGCCGGCCACGCGATTGCGGCCCACCGTGACGAGGTCGCCAAGCACGGACGACGCCGTGGGCGCGCCGCCGGCGCCGCGGCCGTAGAACATGACCTGGCCCGCGGCCTCGGCCTCGACGAACACCGCGTTGAAGGCGAGACGGACACTCGCGAGTGGGTGCTCTCGGGGCACCATGGCGGGATGGACGCGCACGACGATGCCCTCGTCCTCCGGCAGGCGCTC
>JAJXSV010000219.1 GCA_021784375.1 Actinomycetes bacterium
TGCCGCAGCGCGCTCATGTGGACGCGGATCTGGTGGGTGCGCCCGGTCTCGAGGTGAATCTGCAGGAGCGAGGCGTGCGGGAAGGCTTCGAGCGTCTCGTAGTGGGTGACGCTGGGCTTGCCGCCCTGCACCACCGCCCACTTGTAGTCGTGGGTGGGATGGCGGTCTATGGGGGCATCGATGGTGCCCGACGACGGATCGGGGTGCCCCTGCACCAGGGCGTGGTAGATCTTCTCGACGGAGCGCACCTTGAACTGGTGCTTCAGCGCGGTGTATGCACGTTCGCTCTTGGCGACGACCATGATGCCGGTGGTGCCGACGTCCAAGCGGTGGACCACCCCCTGGCGCTCCGCCGCTCCACTGGTCGTGATGCGGTAGCCGCGTCCGGCCAGTCCGCCGATCACCGTGGGGCCGGTCCAACCGGGGCTGGGATGGGCGGCCACGCCGACCGGCTTGTCCACCACCACCACGTCGTCATCGTCGTAGACGACCGTGAGGTCGGGGACGTCCTCGGGAACGACGCGTACCGGCTCGTCCGGCGCCGGGATGGTGACCTCGAGCAGGGATCCGGCCATGACGCGAGTGGACTTGTCCGGCACCACATCGTCGAGCAGGACGTCGCCGGCCGCGACCAACTCGGCGGCCTTGGTCCGACTGAACCCGAGCATGCGGGCCATCGCGGAATCCACGCGCTCGCCATCCAGACCCTCCGGCACCACAACGGTGCGCACGTCAGTCATGGGGCAGGGAGTCACGATCGTGGAAGGGGATGCCTCGGGCCGACGCCAGGAACATGAGCAGGACGCTGCACACGATGGCACTGTCCGCCAGGTTGAACACCGGGAAGTGTGGGACAGCGATGAAGTCCACGACGTTCCCCATGCCCACCGACGGCGGGCGGGTCAGGCGATCCGTGAGGTTCCCAGCAGCGCCGCCGAGCAGTCCTCCAAGCCCCACCAGCCAGAGTTGGCTGGTCACCCGCGATGCCGCGACGAGGATGCCGACAATCACCACTGCGGCCAGCACGGTGAACACCCAAGTGATACTGGTGCCCATGCTGAAGGCGGCGCCGGAGTTGGCCGTGAGCTGCAACTTCAGCCAGTCGCCGACGATCTGCACCTGCCGACCGTTGGCCAGGGCCTGCAGCGCATAGCGCTTGCTCGCCGCATCAAGCACCCACACGCCCAGGGCGAGGGTAAGGACGAACAACCGGGATCGCACTCCCGCAGCCTAGCCAACGCGAGGGCGAAGGGCAGAGCGTCAGGCGCGGTCCTCGCGCTCCTTGCAGTTGATGCAGAGCGTGGCGGCCGGCCGGGCCTGCAGTCGGTACTTGCCGATGGGGTTGCCGCAGGACTCGCAGCGGCCGTAGGAACCATCGCTCAGGCGACGCAAGGCACGCGAGGTCTGGTCGACGAGATCACGCAGGTTGGCGTTGAGGCTCATCTCCTGCTCGCGCTCCAGGGTGTTGCTGCCGACGTCGGCGGTGTCATCACCCACGAAGTCCTCGTTGCGCACGAGTTCGGTGAACGCGCCTTCGGCCACCATGAGCTCGCCCTGCAGGCGCGCCAGCTCGGTTTCGAGCATGCTCCGCTGCTCCCTGAGCTCCTGAGCGGTCAACGGCGTCTCATCCTCTCGGACATGGGGCTTGGGCTTGGCGATGGAGTGGGGCTGCTTCATGGCCTTCGGGATCTGCAACGTGGGCCCCTCGGGAGCGATCGGCACCGGAGCCGCGGTCGGCTTCTCGGCATGTGCGCGTCGGGGCACCTTGGCCTCGGGGGCCGTGGCTACCGGCTCCACGAGCGGCACCAGTTCCGGCGCGGCCTTCTTGACCGGAGCGGCCTTCTTGACCGGAGCGGCCTTCTTGACCGGGGCCGCCTTCTTGACCGGGGCCGCCTTCTTGACCGGAGCGGCCTTCTTGACCGGAGCGGCCTTCTTGACCGGAGCGGCCTTCTTGACCGGAGCGGCCTTCTTGACCGGGGCCGCCTTCTTCACCGGAGCGGCCCTCTTGACCGGGGCGGCCCTCTTCACCGGGGCCGCCTTCTTCACCGCCGTCTTGGCGGGCACAACCTTCTTCACCGCCGTCTTGGCGGGCACGCCCTTCTTCGCCACGGCCTGCTTGACCGGGGCTGCCTTCTTCGCGACCTTCTTGGCAGCCACCTTGCCCGCCGGTGCCTTCACGGCCTTCTTCGCAGCCATCCCCATCCGCCTTCGTCCGAGAGTTGCAGGCAGGCTAGCCCCCGCGTCAAGGACTTGGACGCGACACGCGGCTAATTACTGAGCAATTCATCAAGTCGTGATCGCAGGGCGAGCTCGTCACCGCTGATGGACACCAACTTGTCCCGCGCGGTCGCGCCGGAGACGAGTACGACGTCGCCGGGACGGACGTCGAAGGCCGTCGCAATCGCTCGTAATGCCGCCTCCGTAGCCTTCCCATCGACGGCTCGAGCATTGACTCGCACCTGCAGGCGCCCGCCCACCGCACCTCCCACGCCCGCACGGGAGACGCCCGGACGGACGCGAATGGGCACGCGCAGCATGACGTGACCCTAGTTCCAGGCGGAGGTCGAGGACCACGCCCGACTATCCTTGCCCTGCCCCACTGCCAATCACGAGCGAGGTCGCGCATGTACCGCTCGGTCCCGCCCCGGATCGACCTGCCCGCCATGGAGCGGGAGATCCTGGCCACCTGGAAGTCATCGAAGGTGTTCGAGCGATCCCTCGCGCAGACCGAGGGCCGTCCGCAGTGGATCTTCTACGAAGGACCTCCCACCGCCAACGGCAAGCCGGGCACGCACCACGTCGAGGCCCGGGTCTTCAAGGACGTCTTCCCCCGCTATCGCACCATGAAGGGCTACCACGTCCCCCGCATGGCCGGCTGGGACTGCCATGGCCTGCCGGTCGAGTTGGCGGTTGAGAAGGAACTCGGCTTCAAGACCAAGAGCGACATCGAGGCCTACGGCGTCGCCGAGTTCAACGCCAAGTGCCGCGAATCCGTCCTGCGCCACGTCGGTGAGTTCACCGCCATGACCGAGCGCATGGGCTTCTGGGTGGACTTCGACAAGGCCTACTGGACGATGAACCCGTCCTACGTCGAGTCGGTGTGGTGGAGCCTCAAGCAGATCTTCGACAAGGGCCTGCTGGTGCAGGACCACCGGGTTGCCCCGTACTGCCCGCGCTGCGGCACCGGCCTCTCCGATCACGAATTGGCACAGGGCTACGAGACCATCACCGACGAGTCGGTCTTCGTCCGGCTGCCCGTGACGTCGGGCGCGCTGCTGGGCCGGTACCCCGGACTGCAGCTCATGATCTGGACCACCACCCCGTGGACGCTGGTCTCCAACACCGCGGTGGCCGCCAATCCCAGCGTCGACTACGACGTGGCCCGCACGGCCGATGGCGAGTTGTTCGTCATCGCGTCCAACCTGCGTGCAAGCGTGCTCGGCGAGGATGCCGTCACCCTGGAGACGGTGAAGGGAGTGGAGCTCGAGGGCATGGGATACCAGCGCCCCTTCGACTGGATCCCCTTCCCCGCAACCGGGGCACCGGTGAACACTGTGCTGCTCGCCGACTATGTGACCACCGAGGACGGTACCGGCCTCGTGCACCAGGCGCCGGCCTTCGGTGCGGACGACCTGGTCACCTGCCGGCGCTACGACCTGCCGGTGATCAACCCGATCCTCCCGGATGGCACCTTCGAGGCGGACCTGCCGGAGATCGGCGGCAAGTTCTTCAAGCACGCGGACCACCGCCTGGTGCGCCTCATGGAAGCGGCCGGGCAGCTCTTCCGCCACCTGCCCTACGAGCACCAGTACCCGCACTGCTGGCGCTGCCACACCGCGCTCATCTACTACGCGCAGCCGTCCTGGTACATCCGCACCACCGCCATCAAGGACGCGCTGCTGCGCGAGAACACCAGCACCAACTGGTTCCCCGAGACCATCAAGTGGGGCCGCTACGGGGACTGGCTCAACAACAACATCGACTGGGCACTCTCCCGTCAGCGCTACTGGGGAACTCCGCTCCCCATCTGGCGCTGCGAGCAGAAGCACCTCACCGCCATCGGATCATTGGCCGAGCTCTCGGAGCGCGCCGGTCGCGATGTGACGGCAACCGATCCGCACCGGCCCTACGTCGACGACATCACCTTCGCCTGCCCGGAGTGCGGCGGCACCGCCTACCGGGTGCCGGAGGTCATCGACGGTTGGTACGACTCCGGTTCGATGCCGTTCGCGCAGTTCGGCTATCCGCACCGCACGGACACCGACTTCACGGCGGTCTACCCGGCGGACTTCATCTGTGAGGCCATCGACCAGACGCGCGGGTGGTTCTACACGCTGATGGCCGTGGGCACCTTGGTGTTCGACCGGTCCTCGTACAAGAACGTCGTCTGCCTCGGGCACATCCTCGACGACCAGGGCCGCAAGATGTCGAAGCACCTGGGCAACATCCTGGAGCCGATCCCGCTCATGGATGAACACGGCGCCGATGCGGTGCGCTGGTTCATGCTCGCCGGCGGGTCACCATGGCAGGCGCGACGCGTCGGCCACACCACCATCGCCGAGGTCGTGCGCAAGACCCTGCTCACGTACTGGAACACCGTGTCCTTCCAGGCGCTGTA
>JAJXSV010000220.1 GCA_021784375.1 Actinomycetes bacterium
GGTGAGCACCATCGTTGCCATCGTGCTCGGTGTCTGGACCGCTGCCCGCCGCGACACCTGGCTCGACCACGTCGTCACCATCGTGACGCTGGTGGTCGCGGCCGTGCCCGAGTTCGTCGTCGGCATAGCCCTGGTGTGGTGGTTCGCCGTGGGTGCCTTCCACGTCTTCCCCGCGGTCTTCTCCAGCGACCCCGGTGAGCCGGTGTGGCGGCACCCGATCGAACTGCTGCTGCCCTGCGCGACGCTCGTCGTCGCGGTGGCGCCCTACCTGACGCGCATGCTGCGCGCGACCATGCTGGAAGCCCTGGAGACCGAGTACGTGCAGCACGCGCGCCTCAAGGGCCTCCCGGAGCGCACGGTCCTGCTCCGGCACGCACTCCCCAACGCACTGGGGCCGGTCATCCAAGTGCTCGCGCTGCAGTTCGCGTGGCTGGCCGGTGGCGTCATCATCGTGGAGTACCTGTTCGCCTTCCCCGGCATCGGCTCGGCGGTCGTGGCGGCGGTGCGGGCGCGCGACATCCCCGTCGCGCAGGCCCTGGCGGTGTTCCTCGCGCTGTTCTACGTCATCGTCAACCTGCTGGCGGACATCCTGACGCTCATCCTCAATCCCCGAGTGAGGACCGCACAATGAGCGCTACCACGGGCAAGTCGCGGTCATTGCTGCGTCGCGCACTCTCCACCTGGCGCATGCGCATCGGGCTCCTCATCACCCTGACGGTCGCGCTGGTGGCGCTGCTCGGACCGCGCCTGGCGCCGCACGACCCGCAGAAGTTCGTCGGCATGGCCTTCGCGCCCCGCGATCTCGGTTACCCCTTCGGCACCGACTACCTCGGGCACGACGTCCTCTCACAGTTCCTCTCCGGAGGGTGGCTGCTCCTCACCCTGGCCTTCCTCGGCACCATCCTCGGCGTCGGCGCGGGCGCCCTCATCGGCATCTGGGCCGGCTACGCGCGGGGCCGGGTCGACGAGCTGCTCATGCGCAGTGGCGACGTCATGTTGGCCTTCCCGCAACTCGTGCTCGCGCTGCTCTTCATCTCGATCACCGGCCCCAACCTGGCCGTCATCGTCCTGCTCACCGGACTCGGCCACGCGCCCCGCGTGGCCCGGGTCATGCGCGGCGCTGCCTTGAGCGTCGCCGAGCGCGACTTCGTCGCCAACGCGGCGGCCATGGGCATGCGCACGCGCACCATCGTGCTGCGCGAGGTGCTGCCGAATGTCTCGGGTCCCCTTGCAGTGGAGTTCGGCCTGCGCCTCACCTACTCCATCGGCCTGATCGCCGGACTCTCCTTCCTCGGCCTGGGCGTGCAGGAGCCGCAGCCTGACTGGGGGGTCATGCTCAACGACAACCGCGTGGCCTTCACCATGCAGCCCTGGCCGGTGGTCCTGCCCGTGCTCGCCATCGCCCTCATCACCATCGGCATGAACCTCGTCACCGACGCGCTCGCCCGGGCCAGCGCGGGGATCGATCGGCAGGTGCAGGGATGAGCGGGGAGCTCAAGGTCTCGAACCTCGTCGTGCGCGCCGCGGCCTCCGGGGTGGCGATCGTCGACGACGTGTCGTTCACCATCCCGGCGGGACGGCTCCTGGGACTGGTGGGGGAGTCCGGCTCCGGCAAGACCACCATCGGCCTGGCCCTGCTCGGCTACGCCCGCAACGGCACCGGCATCGACGGCGGCACCATCAGCATCGGCGAGCACGAGGTGACTGCTGCCACCGCGCGCGACCTGCGCGGGCGCGTGGTGAGCTACATCCCGCAATCACCGGCCAGTGCCCTGAACCCATCCCTGCGGCTGCGCGGCCAGTTGCTCGAATGCCTGCCGGCCGACCATCCGGACCCGGCGGGCGCGCTCGAGCAGGCGCTACAGGAGGTGGCGCTACCCACTGATGCGGAGTTCCTCAGCCGGTACCCGCACCAGATCTCCGGCGGCCAGCAACAGCGCATCACCATCGCCATGGCCTTCATCGCGCGTCCCGACTTCATCGTGCTCGACGAGCCCACCACCGGTCTGGACGTGTCCACCCAGCGTCATGTCCTGGAGACCGTGCGCAAGCTGGTCGCGGAGCACGGCGTGTCCGCGGTGTACATCTCGCACGACGTAGCCGTGGTCGCGGGACTGGTCGACGAGGTGCTCGTGCTCTACTCGGGCAAGGTCGCGGAACTCGGTCCCAATGCCGCGGTGATGCACGCCCCGCTGCACCCGTACTCGCGTCGGCTCATCGCAGCCGTTCCCGATGTCACGGGTCGCCGTCGTCCGCACGGCATCGCGGGCGGTGCGCCCTCGCCCTTCGCCCGCCCCAGCGGTTGTGCCTTCCATCCTCGCTGCGACATCGCCACGCCCGCCTGCTCCGAGGCGGTACCGGAGCTGCAGTTCGCGGCTCCGCAGCATCTCGTGCGCTGCATCAACGTGGGCACACCAGCGCCGACCTACCAGTGGCCCACCGTGCCGGAGGTGCCGGGCAACGCTCCGGTGCTCATGTCGGTGCGTGCCCTGGAGGTGTCGTACGGCAGCAACACGGTGCTGCACGGCATCGACCTCGACCTCAGGCGTGGCGGTTGCACTGCCCTGCTCGGGGAGTCCGGGTCCGGCAAGACCACCTTGGCCCGCGCCATCGCCGGACTGCGTGAGCCGGGCCAGGGGACGATCGAATTCGACGGGGTCGCCCTGCCCCCGTCGGTGCGCAGGCGTTCGCTCGAGCAACTGCGACGTGTCCAGTACATCTTCCAGAACCCCTACGAGAGCATCAATCCACGCCGATCCGTCTTCGACACCCTGCTGGCCGGCTACCGGAGCCTGTGCGGCAAGCCCGACGACGCGGACGCGCTCGTGCAGCAGGCGCTGCGCGACGCGGCACTGCGACCCGACATCGCACGGCGCTATCCCGACGAGCTCTCCGGCGGTGAGCGTCAACGGGTGGCCATCGCCCGCGCGCTGATCGTCAGCCCGGAGCTGCTCATCTGCGACGAGATCACCAGCTCGCTCGACGTCTCGGTGCAGGCGTCCATCGTCGAACTGCTGCAGCAGTTGCAGGAGTCGCGTTCGCTCACCCTGCTCTTCGTCACCCACAACATGGCATTGGTGCGCAACATCGCCCAGGACGTGGCCGTGCTCGAGAACGGCCGCATCGTGGAGCACAACGGCGTGGTCGAGTTGTTCGCCGCGCCAAGCGCCCCGTACACGCAACGACTCATCGAGGACACGCCGGGCTTCGTCGCCTGAGCCGAGAGGAAGCACCATGGAGGATTTCGTCGCACCCGACATGGCTCCGGTCGACTCGCTGTTCGAGCGCATCATCGCCGCTGACGCGCCCGAGGGGGTGTCCTTCACTGTGCGGCGACACGGAGAAGTCCTCTTCTCCCGCGTCGCGGGGCGGTGCAACGACGACGGCGATGCGATGACGCATGAGACCTTGATGCCGGTCTTCTCCGGCACCAAGGGCCTGGTGGCCGGGACCATCGCGGTCCTGGCGGACAAGGGCCTGGTGCACTACGACGCACCGGTGGCGCAGTACTGGGGGCTGGCCGATCGTTGGCCCGGACTCACCGTGGCGGTGGCGCTGTCGCACCGCGCGGGCATGCCGCAGGTCGACGGGCTTCCGGCGGACGCGGACCTGTACGACACCGACGCCATGCTCGCCCTGCTGGCCCGAACCGATCCCATGGTGCCCATGGGCACACGCATGGCCTACCACTACATCACCTTCGGCTGGTTCGCCCACGCCATCATCAAGGGCGCCACCGGGCTCAGCGCCGGCGAGGCGCTGCGCCGCTACGTCACCGAGCCCTTCGGCATCGACGCCATGCTGGCGGTGCCCGAATCGCAACTCGACCGATGCGGCATGGTGACGAAGGCTCCCGACTACCGGACCAATGTCTTCCTCCAGCCCGACAACCCGTATGCGGAGCGCGTCTACGCCAGCTCGCCGCTGACCCGGTCGAGCCTGCCGTGGAACGAGCGCGCCAACATGGTGCGCGAACTGGCCGGCGGCAGCGCGCGGGCCACGGCCGACGCCATGGCGAAGTTCTACGACACCCTGCTCGCCACGGACGCCCCGAACCCGCTGCTGTCACGCGCGGGCCTGGCCGCCGCCTGGACCCCCCGCTTCGAGGACATCGACTTCGCCACCGATCGACCGCTGGTGATGGCCATGGGCTTCGAGCGCGAGGACTCCATCCGTTCCTACGGTTCGGTCGCGCCCGCCTTCGGCCACACGGGGGCCGGCGGCTCCATCCACGGGTGCTGGCCGGAGCATGGCATCTCGTTCTCCTTCCTGCCGCGCACCATGCGCACCGACCAGCAGGATCAGCGCGGGAAGTCGCTGCTCGATGCGACCGCGCAGGCCCTCATCAACTGAGTTCGAGCGATGGGCCAGGACGTGAGCGAGATCCCCCCCGTGCTGTGGACGCCGTCATCGCCGTCTGCCCTGGACGACTTCGCGCGTTTCGTCAGTGCGCGCACGGGGACACCGCTGGTGGACTATGCGGCCCTGCACGAGTGGTCCGTCAGGGACATCGGTGCCTTCTGGATGCTCGCCGCCGAGTTCCTGGGAGTGCGCTTCAGCAGCCCCGCGGACGTCGCCATCGAGGAGGTGCACATGCCGGGTGCGCGCTGGTTC
>JAJXSV010000221.1 GCA_021784375.1 Actinomycetes bacterium
GCGTTGGCATAGGCGGTCGCTACCGCGATCAGGGTGGGGTCGCCGGCGAGCGACACATAGGTCGCAGTGCTCGATTCTGCCGGCTTCAAGCGCGCGGCCACCAGAGCTGCGGTTGCCGTTCGATCCGCACCACCAATCCGCACCACCACGATGCGCTTGGCCCGCAACGCCCGATCCACAGTGCTGCTCACCGCTGCGGGCGAACCGATGATGACCGCCTTCGTGTGGTGCCTGCTCAGGGCCGTCGCGAGCGAAGTGAGCGAGGCGGTCCGGGTGAGCAGCACCAACGGCAGGGTGAAGCGATGGGCATAACTGGAAGCGATCGCCGCGTTGCCGACATCCGTGGCACTGCCGATGACCACGCTGCCGGCCGTCGAGGCCGCCAGATCGAGCAAACCCTGGTGGAACACGTCGAGGCGCCCGAAACTGGACAGGATGGGGCAGACGCCGTCACTCGTGCTCCCCGAGACGGCGAATGCCTGTTCCACCGGCGCGGCGATGGCCGCACCACCGCCATCGAGCAGCGTGACGCGCATGCGATAGTCACCCGCAACCAGGGCCACGCCCTGACTGTCGACGCCGTCCCATTGCACGGAGAACGGTGACGTCGGCGCGTAACCACTGAGTGTGCGCAATGGCTCCCCACCACACACCGAGAGCACATCCACCCGCCAATAGGCCGGCTGGTTGGTGGTGACCGTGATACCCAGGGGCACACCGGAGGCCACCACCTGATTCGACAGGCTGACCCCGGTAATAGCCGCCGCCGAAGGCGCAGCCATGGACGGGCCGGGCAGGCCGAGCAGAACTGAGAGGGCCAGAATCAGCAGGGGCCGGATGCGCACGTCGGTCAGTGTTCCATGCGGCGCTTGTCGACCCGCGCAGACATGGCGTTCTCACAGCAAACACTTGGAAAAGTGCGCGCAGACCCCGTGCCCGGTGCGCGCGAGCACTGACCTTCGTAAGAAGTGTGTCAGCGTCGGAGTAATTGCGACCCCCTGCCCGATCCACCGCAGGGGGCACCACTGCACGCGATTACCCTTGCTTCATGCATCTTCCTCGCAGCCGAAGCGGACGCGCCGGGCTGGTCGCGCTGGTCGTCGTCGCGCTGGTTGCGGGAACTGGCTTCGTCGCGGTGCGCAAACTCAGTGGCAACATCACGGCCATCGACGTCACCAAGGACTTGGGCAATCGCCCCACCAAGGCCGCGCAGGTCGTGAACACCGACGCCATGAACATCCTGGTGATGGGATCGGATGCGCGCGCCGGTCAGGGCGCCGGCTTCGGCAAAGTGTCCGTTTACGGATCCTCCGCACGCTCCGACACCACTCTGCTGGTGCATCTCTACAAGGGCCACCATCAAGCATTGGTGGTGAGCATTCCCCGCGACTCACTGGTCACCATTCCCTCGTGTACCCGCCCGGACGGTTCCACCACCGCGCCCTGGACCACCAAGATCAATGCCGCCTTCTCCGAGGCCGGTCCCGCCTGCACCATCAAGACCGTCGAACAACTGACGGGCGTCTTCATCGACCACTACGTGGTGGTGGACTTCCGTGGCTTCCAGAAGATGGTTGATGCCGTCGGTGGTGTCGAGGTATGCCTCACCAAGGCCGTCCAGGATTCGAAATCGCATCTCAATCTCCCCGCCGGCACCAGCCTGCTCGACGGCAAGACCGCGCTGGCCTTCGTCCGCACCCGCTATTCCATGGGTGACGGCAGCGACACCGCCCGTATCCGTCGCCAGCAGGGCTTCGTCGCCGCGCTGGCTCGCAAGGTGAAGAGCGCAGGCGTGCTGCTCAACCCCGTGAAGCTCTTCAACCTGCTCGACGCCACCACCTCGTCGCTCACCATGGATCCGGCCTTCGCGTCGCTCACCGAGCTGCAATCCGTGGCGCTGAGCCTGCGTTCGCTGAATGCCAAGGACATGCGCTTCGTCACGGTGCCGGCCAGCCCCGACGGTTCCGGCAACGTGGTGTGGACCAGCAAGGCCGCAGACCTGTGGACCGCGATCAAGAACGACACGGTGTGGCCGGAGCCGGGCACCTTGGGCTACGACGGCAAACCCCTCACCGTGGATCCCAATGCCATCAGCATCGATGTGGTGAACGGTGGCGGTCCCGCTGCGCTGGGTGCCAGTGACTCCATGACGGCGCTGGGCTATGTCGTGCGCTCCCGGACCGACACCAAGACCGCAGTCGCCACGACGTCCGTAACCGCCGGACCCAATGGGCTGGAGGCCGCCCGCACGGTTGCGGCCGCGCTCGGCATCACCAACATCGTCGTTGATTCCGCCACGGCCAGCTCGCACGTGACCTTGACCATCGGACACAACTGGACGGCGCCCAAGGCAGTGACCGTGAATCCTGTCTTCAAGGACGCCAACTCAAACTCCATCTACGGCCCCAGCGCTGGCATCACAGGCGACAACAACGCCTGCACGCGGGTTTAGCTCAACCGCGAACGGCGTTCACGAACTCCGCCTGCGCGCGCTGCCAGTTGTAGTGCTGCTGGACCTTCCGGAAGGCGGCGCTGGTCTTCGCTTCCCGCGCCTCCGCACCATCACAGAGCGCGATCACGGCCTCGGCCGCGGCCGCCGCGACACCGTCGAAGGACGGCAGTACGACACCGTCATCCCCCAGCACTGAGCGCGACAGCGGCAATGGTGTCGCCACCACTGCAGCGCCACTCGCCATATATTCCAGAATCTTGGTGGGCATCGAGTGCCGGTAGTTCGGCAGGTCCTGCAGCAGGGCCAGACCAACCATCGAGTGCTCGACTTCACGCAGGGCCTCGGCGTTGGGCAGTGCACCATCCCAGCGCACATTCGGAGTGGCCCGGATGCGGGCAGCATCTTCCGCATTCGGCGCTTCCCCTATCAAGCGCAGCCCGATGCCATGCGCGGCCAGCAATGGCGCCATCTCCAGCATGGCATCGAGGCCGCGAGCGCGCGTGATGGAACCCACGTAGATGGCCTGTCGCTCGCGACTTCCGAGCGGCAGCGCAGCGGGCACCGGTGGCAGGTTCAGCACCACTTGGTGTTGGCGGGCGAAACGCCCTGCATAGGCGCTTTCGGCCAGCAGCAGCGTGGCTCGGCCCTCTGCCCAACGCTCCAGCAGATGCACGGCAGGAACCAGCAGCCTGCGCACGGGCAGTGGCAGATAGGCCTTCACGGACAGGGCTGCGGCCAGATCCTCGTGCACATCCCACATCACGCGCACCTGCAGTCGGCGCAGTTCACGCCAGGGAATGACGAGCAGCAATTCGGGGTCGTGGATGATGAGCGCTTGCGCTCCCACCGCCAGCGCAGAAATTCGGGCTCGCGCCGCACGCCAGGCCGCCCAGCGCCGACGACCCACGGCCCGCGGAATCGCGATCCTCTGATAGCCGGGGTCGGCGACCTCGCTGCGCGGCCACGGCGCAATGGCCACCACCTGTACACCGGCATCGCACAAGGCGCCGATTTCGCGGCGGAAGATGCGTGCGTCCGTGGTGTGGTGCACGACCGTGCAGACGAGGACGCGCACTAGCGCTTCCTGGCAGTGCCAAGGTATTCCTCGTACATTGGCAGCACGTCAGCAGTACGACCGGCCGCACGAACGACGCCGCGCTCCAGCCAGATGCAGGTCTTGGTCGTCTCCTCGATGGTCGCGGCATTGTGGTTGACCTGAATCACGGCACCCGCCGCGCGCTGGATCTCTGCCAGCCGGGCCTCCGCAGCAGCCCGGAACTTGGAGTCACCGACGCCCAGAGCCTCGTCGACCAGCAGAATCTCCGGTGTGCGAGCAGTGGCGATGCCGAACTTCAGGCGCGCCTTCATGCCGGACGAGTAGGTGCGCACGGGCAGGTGGATGGAGTCCTTGAGGCCGGAGACCTCGATCACCTTGGGATAGAACTCCGTGACCTCCTCCGGTGAGAGCCCCAACGCCAGCAGTCCCAGCCGGATGTTCCGGGAACCGCTGAGATCGGGCATGGTGACACCGGACACGCCGAGCATGGCGGGGGTCGAAGTTGCCCACACCGCTCCGCGCGTGGGGCGCTGCAGGCCGGCAAGTACGCGGACGATGCTCGACTTGCCCGAGCCGTTGCTGCCGATGAGTCCGAGCGCGTCGCCACGGCGCAGTGTGAACGACACATCTTGAACGGCGTGGATGATCTGCTTGCGGCCCATGACCTGGGAGACGACCCGCTGCAACGGTGACTTGCCGTGACGCTGGGCAAGCACCTCGTACTCGATGGTGATGTGGTCTGCGATCAGGATCACGTCATCCGACGGTTGCACACCCGTTCCCTGCTCAGCCATGGCCGCGCTCGCTTCGCCAGAAGGCGACGGTTCCGCAGATGATCAACGTTGCCGTGATCACGCCGATGAAGATGAGTTCGTGCGGCGCCGGCAACTGTCCCGGGATGAACACCGACCGCGTGAGCTTGAGCAGGATCGATGCCGGGTTGAAGTTGGCGAGCGTGCGCACCAAGTGCGGTGCCTTGTGGAAACGCACGGTGACGTCGTAGAAGACGCCTGACACGAACATCATGGCACGCAGGATGAGCGGGACGAACTGCCGCAGGTCGTAGATCTTCTCGACCCAGCGTGCAGTGAACAGCGATACGCC
>JAJXSV010000222.1 GCA_021784375.1 Actinomycetes bacterium
CAGGGTGGCTGCTTCGAGGACTCACGTCCCACCACGCATGCCGAGCCCACCTACCAGGTGCACGACTCGCTCTTCTACTGTGTCGCCAACATGCCCGGCGCGGTGCCCCACACCTCCACCTACGCCCTCACCAACGTGACCCTGCCCTACGCGGTGGCGCTGGCCAACAAGGGTTGGAAGCAGGCCCTACGCGATGACGCGGCCCTCGCCATGGGCCTCAATGTCTTCGACGGCAAGGTCACTGAATCGCATGTTGCCGAGGCGCACGGCCTGCCCTACCTGCCGGTGGCCGACGTCCTCGCCTGAAGCTGCACCAGCGCAACGCGCGTCGCGGATTCCTTTCCAACCGCGGCGCGCGTTGTTGTGTTTGACCTTCACATTGCGTCAAGGATTACGGTGCCCGCATGTCCTACTCGATCAGTGAGGCGGCCGCCTTCGTGGGTGTGAGCACTCGGGTGTTGCGTCACTACGACGAGATCCGCTTGCTGCAACCCAGCGAGCGAACCGATGCCGGATACCGACGCTATGACGAGGACGACCTCTGCCTGCTGCAACGCATCGTGGAATACCGCAACGCGGGCATGGGTCTGGCGGACATCCGACGCCTGCTCGCTGCAGATGACAGCAGCGCGCTGGACCAGCTCGCACAACAGGAGGCAATGCTCGAAGCCTCTGCAGCAAGGATCAATGCGCAATTGTCATTGGTGCGCACAACGCGAAGGGCAAGGAAGATGGGCGTGAATCTGACCCGCGAGGAGATGGCCGAGGTATTCGGTGATCACGATCCGACGCAGTATCAGGAAGAGGCGGAATCGCGCTGGGGTGACTCCGATCCGTACAAGGAATCACACCGTCGAACGGCGCAGTACACCAAGGCGGACTGGGCGCGTATCGGCGCCGAACTGGAGGCCGTCGAGGCGGCCTTTGCAGCAGCCATGAACGCAGGTCTGCCGCCGGAGAGCGTGGAAGCCAGGGCGGCCGCAGAGGGCCATCGCCGACACATCGAGAAGGCGTACTACCCCTGCTCCTACGAACTGCAGACGGGGCTGGCCGAGATGTACGTGGCCGATCCCCGGTTCGCCCAGCACTATGAGCAGCGGGCAGCCGGGCTGGCGGCCTATGTACGCGACGCCATCATCGCCAATGCACTCGAGCACATGTGACAGCTGACGCGCGCTACTTCAGGAAAAGCACCAGCAGCGGCGCGATCATCACCTTGCTCACCATGGCCGCCGGGTAGGCGAAGGAGTAGGCCACGTTCACATTGGGGTTGAACTTCAAGCGTTCGTTGACGAAAACCAGAACTGCCGGCTGCGTCTGCGAACCGGAGAGCTGACCGGCCATCTCGAAGACGCGCGTCTTGAAGACATAGCGACCCAACAGGATCTGCAGCAGGGCCGAGGTGAGCGCGACCACCACGCCGATGCCGATCATCTGCAGCCATGGGGTACCGGCGAGTGAGGTGAAGAGCGCCGCGCCGGCCTTGGCCCCCGCGTACATGAGGAAAAGCAGCAGGCCCAGTTCACTCATGGCGCCGGACGCGGCATGGGGCAGGGTCCAGACGATCTTGCCGGTGCGCTGCAGCTTGCCCAGGATGAGGCCGGCGATCATGGGCCCACCGGCATTGCCGAGCATGAGCGTGACATTGTTGGGCATGGGAATGGCGATGGCACCCATGGCTACACCGATGGCGATGCCGGCCATGGTGGCCACCGGGTTGATGTTGCCCGTCTCGCGCTCCTGGTCGCCGAAGAACCTGGCCACCCGCGCCAACTGATCGGCGGCAGCCGTCACGCGTACACGGTCACCGAGTGCCAGCGTGAGATCGTCGGTGGCGAGCAGATCCAGCGAGCCGCGGCGCACCCGCGTTGCCACGGCTCCGAACTTGTGCCCCAGCTTCAGTTCGCCGATGGTCTTGCCGGCGATATCCGACCTGGTGACGAGAATGCGTCGGAAGTCGACATCGCTGCGATCCAGCGGCAGGTGCAGTGAGGAGGCGTGACCCATGCGTGCGATGAGGTGGTCGATGACCTCCTGCGGACCGATGGCCGTGACGATGTCGGTGGGTACCGGCCAGTGCTCATCCAGCGCCACGGTGACGATGCGGTTGTGGCGGTAGCGGGAGAACACGATCTGGTTGTCGAATTCCTCCACCAGTGCGCCCAGCGAGGGCAGGCCCTCCTTGTCGACGCGAATGCTGGTGTGTACGAGGTCCTTGTTCTCCTTGGCCGCCTCCTTGGCCACCTCCTTCATATCGCGGGTGACGTACCAGCCGGCACCGAGCATGGCCATGACGCCGAAGAGATAGGTGATGGAGTAGCCGATGGTGATGTTGTCAGCCAATTGCGGTCGGGCCGCGGAGGCCGCGGCCAGGGCAGGGGTGTTGGTCAGGGCACCGGTGTAGAGGCCGGTGATGAGCCCCATGTCCAGGCCCGCCGCCTTCCCCAGCCCGACGGCTACCGCGGCTCCCGAGACCATGGCGGCAACGACTGCGAGCACGGGGCCCAGGGCCGTCTTCAGGGAGCCGAAGAAGGCAGGGCCTGAGGAGACGCCGATGAGATAGGCGAAGAGCGCCAGACCGAACTCGCCGAGCATCTTGAGTTCCGGGAGCATGACGAGGGCATGCGAGCTGGGGTCGTACCCCAAGCCATGCGTGGCGAAATAGCCGGAGAGACCGAGTGCCAGGAAGAGCACGGCAGCGGGGCCGAGGCCGAAGGACTTGAACTTGAAGTGGCCGAGGTAGGAGCCGATGCCGAGGCAGAGGGCGACGTAGAGCAGCGGGCTTTCCGACAGAAATTGCATGTGCCCATTCTTCGGCCTCAACGGCACTCCGTCTACCGTTGGGCGCGAGAAACGCACCACTCGTCAGCAGGTCGGAGGACCCGGGCAGGATGGGGGTATGGAATCCGCTGGGCTCATCGATGGCCTGAACGCAGTTGTGCTCCGACGCCTACCCCAGCACTACGGACGCCTGCTCGTCACCCTGCAGTTCCTGTGGCTGGGTTTGCTGCTCGTCATCCCTACGGGATCGCTGCCCCTGCATTCGGCGCCATGGCTGGCGCTGGCCTCGGCCTGCTCGCTGTTGGCGGTGGCGGTGGCGATCGCTGCCTTTCTGTCGCTCGGCTCCTCGTTCCGGGTACGCCCCGAACCGCTGGCAGCCGCGCAGCTGGTGTCGCGCGGCGTGTACCGCTGGATCCGCCATCCCATGTACACGGCTGTGCTCGCGATAGCCGCCGCCATGGCCCTGCGTGTGAGTTCAGGGACCGGGCTCGCCATCTGGTGCGCGTTGGCCGTCACGCTGGAATGCAAATCGCACTACGAGGACGCGTTGTGGCGCGCCAAAGATGCGCGTGCCGCGGACTACCAACGGCGCGTGGGTCGCTTCCTGCCGAAAGTGCGTCGCTTCAGTTCGTGATGTAGTTGATGAGCGCGGCGCGCTCATCGTGCAACTCCTCGATGCGGTACTTCACCAAGTCGCCAATGCTGACGACCGCGAACAGTGAGCCGTCCTCCTCGACCACGGGCACGTGACGGAACTTGTGCTCTGTCATCACTTCCATGAGTTTCTCGACGTCTTCATCGGCGCTGCAGGTGAAGACGTCACGCGTCATGATGTCCTCGACCTTCAGGGACGACACCTCGCCCGCGAATTCCGAGAGCTTGCGCACGATGTCGCGCTCGGAGACGATGCCGTCGATCTTGCGGCCGTCCTCGGAGACGATGAGTGCGCCGATGCCGTACTTCTTCAATTCGTCGACCAGGTGCTTGACACTGGCGCCCGCCTTGATGGTGGCCACAAATGGGCTCTTGTTCGACAGGATGTGTGCGATCTTCACGGTCGCCTCCTCGCTGATGGATTCCTCAGGGCATAGTGCGGCACTCCTCCGATGCGCACAAGGGGCCGGCGCCAATCGCTCCTGAGGTTGCGCTCAGCACGCCCGCTTCCGGGAGCAGCAGCAGGCAGCGCCCTGACAGCCGGCAGACGGGCGGGGGAGCCTGCCGGTAGGAACCGCCTCAGGGCAGGGGTGGCGCGGGCCCCCCGCGAACGGCGTGGCTCGTGCCGAATAGCGGAACAGCTCTCTGGAACATTCACTTCAGTTCGTGTTGGCTTACCGCCAGTCGCACCTTGCAAGGAGTCTCATGAAGAAGGTCACCGCTGCCATCGTCGGACCCGGCAACATCGGCACCGATCTTCTCGCCAAGTTGCAGCGCAGTGAGCACATCGATGTGCGTTGGATGATCGGCGTCGACCCTGCATCCGATGGCCTGGCGCGAGCCCGCAAGCAGGGCGTCGAGACCTCGCATGAGGGCGTGGATTGGCTGCTCAAGCAGGCTGAACTCCCCGATCTCGTCTTCGAGGCCACCAGCGCCTATGCCCATAAGGCCAACGCCCCTCGATTCGCAGAGGCTGGCATTCAGGCAGTGGACCTCACGCCGGCTGCCATCGGTCCCTTCGTATGCCCGCCGGTGAACCTTGATCTCAATCTGGCCGCGCCCAACGTAAACATGATCACGTGTGGCGGTCAGGCCACCATCCCCATCGTGGCCGCCGTGAGCAGGATTGTGACGGTCGAGTACGCGGAGATCGTGGCCTCCATCTCGTCG
>JAJXSV010000223.1 GCA_021784375.1 Actinomycetes bacterium
TTGCGTTGCAGGACATGCCAGGCGTTCACCGCGAAGGCGGGAAGGGCGAAGGCCAGCAGCTTGAGCATCGCGAGCTCGTGCCAGAGGAGCAGCAGGCCCACGACGACCGTCCCGAGTGCGTACGTCATCAATTGACGTTGGTAGCGCTTGGGCTTCCTGGTCTTGATGGCGAGCGATGCGTAGAAGTTCAGGCAGTACGCGAGCAGCCAGGTGAGCAGCAGGACGAGGTGCCAGCCGTTGATGCCCCCGGCGAGCGCTCCCACGAGCACCGGGGTGATCAGGAAGGCCCAGGCACCGTGCTGGTTGGGGATCCACGTGCGACTGAACGACATGAGCGAATGCTGGCAGACGAGTGTGCGCCCGGAGGGGCCCTACTCGACGTGTCCGAGCGCGAGGACGCTGTCGAGGGATTCGATGAGCCCGCGCCGGGCTGCCGCCCACATGGGGTGCAGGGCGCAGGGGTTGTTCCCATCGCAGGGGCTGTCCTCGAGGACACAGTTCCCGTCGATGAGGGGCCCTTCAATGGTCTCGATGAGTTGGAGCAGGGTCATGGCGCGACCGGCGTTCAGGAGTTCGTAGCCGCCGGTGGGCCCGGTGCGTGAGTCCACGAAGTGCTGCGTGACCAATGGCGTGAGCACCTGGCTGAGGAACGGCACGCTCGTCCCGATCGCCTCTGCGATCTCACTGCCTGGGTTGCGCCCCGGGTGCGCATCCAGATAGCGCACTGCCCGAATTGCCAGGTCGGACCGTTTACTAACCGTGAGATGCATAATCAGAGGCTAGGGCGCGTTGAGCGGCGCCGTGCTGGGGTAAACGGAATCTTTGCGTGAACCCTGACACATCCGGACCGGCAACCGGGTTTCGCTAGGTCGAAGGTCCCAAGCTGCGTCAGCTGCGCGGGTTCTCGATGGTGGAGTCGTCCTCGACCTCAGCGGTGGCGGTGATCGCGCGTGCGGTCGGGACCACCATGCTCAGGGCCGCCACCGCGACGACGATCGTCCCGCACAGGATGATGGCCAGGCGCACGCTGACGTGCTCCGCGAACCAGCCCAGGCTCATGGAACCGACAGGTGTGCCGCCCATGAACACGAGCATGTACACACCCATGACCCGCCCGCGGTATGCCGGGTCGGTGGTGCCCTGCACGAAGGCGTTGGCTGAAGACAGCATGGTGAGCGCCGCGAAGCCCGCGAACGGCAGCGCCGCCGCGTACACCACGTACACCGGTGCCGTGGCAGCGAGCGCAGTGACCACACCGAAGGCCAGCACCAGGGCCTGGACGAAGCGTGCTGTGGGAGCGAGCCTTCGCCGTGCCACGAACAGTGCGCCACTCACCGACCCGACCGCCATGACCGAACCCAGCAGGCCGAAGGAGTCGGCCTGCACGTGGAAGACGTTGCGGCTCATGAGCGCCATGAACATCTGGTAGTTGAGGCCGAAGGTGCCGGCGAAGCCGATGAGCACGAGGATGACGAGGATGTCCTTGCGCGTGCGCAGGTAGTGCAGCCCCGCCTTCACCCCGGTCTCGACGTGGCGTTCCGACGGTTCGCTGTGGAAGAACTCGGATCGGCGCATGGTCGCCAGGGCGTACATGGACGCCGCGTAGGTGGTGCCGTTCACGAGGAATGAGGGACCGGTACCGAAGAGCGAGATGAGGTAGCCGGAGAGTGCAGGTCCGATGAGTCGGCCGAGGTTGAAATTCGTCGAGTTGAGGGCGATGGCGTTCGAGAGATCTGCGCGGCCCACCAGGTCATGCACGAAGGTCTGCCAGATGGGCGCCTGGATGGCACTGGCCACGCCGAGCGTGGTGGCGATGACGTAGATCCAATTGATCGTGATGTGACCCGTCTGCACGAGCAATCCGACACTGAACGCGCAGGCCGCAGCCACCGCGTTGGTGGCGAGGATCCAGCGCTGCTTGTCGAAGCGATCGGCGAGGCTTCCGCCATGCAGGCTGAAGAGGATCGCCGGCCCGAATTGGAGGCTCGTGACGACGCCGAGCGCCGTGGGGGAGTGCGTGAGGTCGAGGACCAGCCAGTCCTGCGCTACGCGCTGGATCCAGGTGCCGGTGTTGGAGAGCAGGTTCCCGGCGAAGAAGCGTCGGTAGTTCCGATGTCGGAAGGACCTGAAGGTCTCGAATCGCTGAAGACGACTGAGCACCGACACCCTGTGACCCTATCGTCGATGCGCGCGCGCCCGGGCCCACGCAGGTAAGGACTCGGACAGGGCTTGGCGCCTATGCGCGCGCGGAGACCACCATGGCCACGGCTGCGAAGTGCGCGAGGAAGGCGGCGATGGTGAACGAGTGGAACAGCTCGTGGAAGCCGAACCAGCGCTCGCTGAGTCGCGGCCACTTGAGCGCGTACACGAGGGCACCGAACGTGTACAGCAGGCCGCCGGCGACAATCAGTGTGAGCACCCAAGTGCCCGCCGCGTGGAACTGCGGGAGGTAGAACACTGCGGCCCAGCCGAGCGCGATGTAGATGGGCACGTACAGCCAGCGGGGTGCGCCGAGCCAGAGGTTGCGCAGGCCGACGCCGATCAGGGCGCCCGTCCAGACCACGGTGAGCAGTACGCGCGCGTCGTGGGCATCGAGGATGAGGATGGACAGCGGCGTGTACGTCCCGGCGATGATGAGGAAGATGTTGGAGTGGTCAGCCCGGCGCAGCGCCGCCTTGACGGGGGGCAGCCAGCGGCCCACATGATAGACGGCTGAAGTGGTGAACAGGCCAACGCTCGTCACCATGAAGATCGCCACTGAGATGCGGCCGCTGAGCGTCCCGGCGAGGACGATGAGGACGATCCCGCCCACCAGGGCGATGGGGGCCGTGATGAGGTGCAGTACCCCCCGCAGCCGCGGGCGCGGCAGGTTCTGCAGCGCCAGGATGCGCTCGAGTTCCGCCTTCGACGCCATGTCCCCTCCGTAACCTACGACTCCGTAGGTTACGCAAGCGTAGGTTGGCGGTCAAGCAGAGCTGCCGTGTGTCGGCCCGGGCACGCGTCCCGGTTCGGACGGTGCGCGACCTTCGGCGCAACGCTCGGCCGTCGGTCGCGCCGTTGCCCGGGCGAGCGGATCGGCCAAGGACGCTCTGCCAGAATCTCCGCTGGAGGAATCATGACGAGCTTGTCGAGCAATGTCCCTACGCAGAATCTCATCAACGGCGCCTGGATCGGTGCTGCTTCGGGTAAGACCTTCCCGGTCTTGAACCCGGCAACCGATGAGCCGTTGTGCGAGGTGCCGGACATGGCCGTCGAGGACGGCCTGCAGGCGGTCAGCGCCGCCTACGACGCCGGTGCCGCGTGGGCCGCCGCTGCGCCGCGCGTGCGAGCCGAGGTGCTCCGCAGGTCCTTCGAGCTGATGATCGAGCGCCGCGAGGAGATCGCCCTCCTCATCACCCAGGAGATGGGCAAGGCGCTCCCGGATGCACGCGCCGAGGTCAACTATGCGGCCGAGTTCTTCCGCTGGTTCTCCGAGGAAGCCGTGCGCATCGGTGGCGAGGTGCGCCGCGCCCCGGCCGGCGACAAGTGGATCGTCACCAACCGGGTGCCGGTCGGCGTCTGCTACTTCATCACGCCCTGGAACTTCCCGGCGGCCATGGCGACGCGGAAGATCGGCCCCGCCGTGGCCGCAGGTTGCACGGTGGTCGTGAAGCCCGCCGCAGAGACGCCACTCACCACGCTGTACATCGCCAAGATCATGGAGGAGGCGGGCTTGCCGGCCGGCGTGGTGAATGTCATCACGACCCATGCCAGCGGTGCCGTGTCGACCGCCATCCTGGCCGACGAGCGCGTGCAGAAGCTCTCCTTCACGGGCTCCA
This sequence comes from Actinomycetes bacterium, assembly GCA_021784375.1. The sequence goes on from JAJXSV010000223.1 coordinate 3,819, forward strand.
CATTCGTGGGCAAGAAGCTCCTCCACCAGGCCGCCGATCGGGTGCTGCGCACCTCCATGGAACTCGGTGGGAATGATCCCTTCATCGTGTGCGAGGACGCCGACGTCGCCGCCGCGGTGGAGGGCGCCATGCTGGCGAAGATGCGCAACGGCGGTCAGGCTTGCACCGCGGCGAACCGCTTCTACGTGCACGACAAGGTCCACGACGAGTTCGCAGCCGCCTTCGCCGCGCGCATGTCGGCGCTCGTCGTCGGCGCCGGTTACGACGACGGCGTCCAGGTCGGCCCGGTGGTGTCACACAAGCAGAAGGACGAGGTCGCCGGGCTGGTGGCGGGAGCGCTGCTCGAGGGAGCCAAGCGCGTTGTCGGCGATCCTGAGAGCATGCCCGCCAAGGGTTCGTTCTACCCGCCCACCGTGCTCGTCGACGTGCCCGCCGACTCGGCGATCGCGCGCACGGAGATCTTCGGGCCGGTGGCCACCATCATCCGTGTCGCTTCCGACGAGGAGGCGCTGCGCCTTGCCAATGCCACCGAATTCGGACTCATCGGTTACCTGTACACCAAGGACCTGGCCAAGGGCCTGCGCATGTCCCGCCAGATGCAGACCGGCATGGTGGGCCTCAACCGAGGCCTGGTCTCCGACCCCGCCGCCCCCTTCGGCGGCATGAAGGAGTCCGGCGTAGGTCGTGAGGGCGGATTCGAGGGCATCGAGGAGTTCCTCGAGACCCAGTACGTGGCGACGGATTGGTGATAAGCCGAGCCACGGACGATGTGGTTCGTGT
>JAJXSV010000224.1 GCA_021784375.1 Actinomycetes bacterium
TTTATGTCCTTAGGAATCTGCACACCCGCGGCGGCATGGGCATGGGCCACGTGCAATTGGCCCTCAGCATCGTTCCACTGACGGGATATCTGGGCTGGGCCTATGTCGTCGGTGCCACTGCGCTGGGCTTCATCAGCGGTGGCGCCGTGTCTGCGGTGCTGCTCGCGTCCCGGAAGACCGGGCGCAAGGACACCATTCCCTTCGGGCCCTTCATGCTGCTCGGGACCTTCCTGGTACTGCCCCTCGGTGCCTTCTTCGAGGCGCTACTGGCCGTGTAGGACGCTGACTCCGCTATTGTTCAGCCAGAACTCGGCAACGGTGCCTCCGGCGTCCGGCTGTCCGGGTTCTTCTGTTCAGGAGGTGGGAATGGCAGAACTGTTGTTGCTGACGCGCGCCATGACCCTTTCCACCGAGGTTCTGCCTGCGCTGTCGCTGCTGACACACAAAGTGCGGGTCCTGCCGCCGGAGGTCTCGGCGCTTGTCAGCGCACCGTCCTCCGACATCGTGCTCGTCGATGGTCGTCGCGATTTGGCCTCAGCCCGGTCGCTGTGCCGGCTCATCCGTACCACGGGTATCGACAACAACATCATCCTCATTGCCACCGAGGGCGGCTTGGCTGCGGTCTCGGCGGATTGGGGCATCGACGACGTCCTGCTCGACACCGCAGGGCCGGCGGAAGTGGATGCGCGCATCCGCTTGGCCCTGGGTCGGCAGATGGCCATGGCCAACAACGGATCCGAGCCGTCGGAGGAGATCCGTCACGGCGAGCTGGTCATCGACGAGGCCACCTACACCGCGAAACTGCACGGTCGTGCGCTTGATCTCACCTTCAAGGAATTCGAACTCCTGAAGTTCCTGGCCGGCAGCCCGGGGCGCGTGTTCTCGCGTGCACAGTTGCTGCAGGAGGTCTGGGGCTACGACTATTTCGGCGGCACCCGTACCGTGGATGTGCATGTGCGTCGGTTGCGCATGAAACTGGGCATCGACTTCGAGAACCTCATCGGCACCGTGCGCAACGTCGGCTACCGTTTCGAAACCGAGCAGACCCGCCAGGCCTCCGTCATCGGTTGATCCCCCTCCCGCTTCACCGCCAGAACTCACCGAAACTGCGGCGTGTCGCGCGAGTATTGCCGGTGAAGCGCGATTGGCGGCCTCAGAAGGTGGGGGCAATGGACTTGAGGCGGGTGGCGATATCGCCTGCGAAACCGTAGAGCAGATCGAGCGCTGACTGGGCCATTGGCTTGCCGGTCGCATCCACGGCGTAGAGCGCCGCCAGCACTCGCCCCTGCACCTGGTAGACGAGGAAGGCAGTCTGTGGCTGACCATCCACCTTCATGGTGGTGTGGATGATGAGCCGCGAATCCGCCGGCACCAGTGGCGTGTTGGACGGTCCCGGTGCTGGGTGGAAGGCGAAGACAATGGTGTGGCCGTCGTAGGTCTTCACCGGTTTGCCGACGGGGCAGGCGATGCGGGCTGCCGTGGCCTCGCGCAGTGCCTGTTGCGCCGCCGCGGCGGTTTTGTAGAGCACCACTTCGGTGGAAAGCCCCGCGAAACTCCCCTGCTTGTCATAGACCGCGCGCTGCTCGCGGGCCGTCCGCAGGGATTCACTGGGGTAGTTGGCGGCACAGAAATCCAGGGTTGGAATGCCCAGCGAGGTGCCGTCGGGCTCGGTCTTCACCGTGAGCCCCGAGGCGAGATCGGATGCCTGCAGACCGATCTCCTGCAGTCGCGTCTGCACGCTTCCCGGCGAGGTCGGTGCGAGTGCGGATTGCCCCCAGCCCGTGGCCGGGTAGTCGGGCATGCCCACCAATCCGGGACGCAGGCTGTTGGCCATATCGAGCGGCTTCACGCGCGCCTCGGCCAGGGCTGCGTTGCGCGCGTCTGTCAGGCCGCAGCCACTCACGACGAGGGCCATGGCCAAGACCAATCCGGTCACACGCAGCGCACGCATGGGCACAGTATGACGGGCCTCAGTGGGCAGCCCGTTGCAGGCGGTCCCGGATGGCGGAACCGAGTCCGACATCCTCCGGCAGCACCGCGATGACGTCGCGCAGGCCCAGCTCATCGCTTCGACGCAAGGCGGAGTAGAGGTTGCGCGCGTACTCACCATGATCCGCCGCCGCCAGCAGGCGCACCATCCCCGGGGGCGTCAGCAGCGCCGCACCCGCGATCAGACCGGCACCCGAACGTTGGATATCCGCAGCGTCGGTTTCAACGATATGCACAGTGGCTTTGGGGGCGTAATGGCTGGCCAGCGTGCCCGACGCCCGAATGCGACCATCGGCTTCGAGCACATCCATCCCGGTCGTCTGCTCGATCATCTCCGCTGACACCGCGCCAGCGCGAAGCAGGCGCGGTGTCGGGCCGGTGCAGTCGACGATGGTGGATTCGACTCCGACCTCACAAGGGCCGCCATCGAGCAGGTAATCCTGGGCCGTCAGCAGATCTCCGATGTCCGCCAGGACGTGGTCGATGGATGTCGGGCTCACCTTCCCGAAACGGTTGGCACTGGGCGCGGCGACTCCGCGATCGAGTTGTACGAGCACCTCATGCATCAGTGGATGCGCCGGCACGCGCAGGCCCACTGTGTCCTGGCCGCCGGTGACGATGTCGAGCACCTGAGGGAGCTTGGGCAGGATGAGCGTGAGTGGGCCGGGCCAATAGGCGATGGCCAGCAATTGCGCGTAGCCCGGTATCGCGCGCGCCCAGGCACTGACCTGGCTGGCGTCGGCGAGGTGCACGATGAGGGGGTGATCGGCCGGCCGCCCCTTCACTTGGAAAATGCGCGAAACCGCTGCCGCATTGGTGGCATCCGCACCCAGGCCGTAGACGGTTTCGGTCGGCAGCGCCGCCAATGCGCCGCGGCGCAAGCACTCCGCGGCAGCCTTGGCGTCAGTTCCCATCACACGCGCATTGTGCCTGCACGCAGACAGCAACGTCGAACCGTGAATAATGACGCCATGAGCCTGCGCATACTGGTGGTTGAGGATGACGGGCTCACCCGCTCCAGTGTGGCGTCGGCCCTGCGCCTGCAAGGCTTCCAGGTGATCGGTGAGGCCGCGTCCGCAAGCGAGGCCATGAAGTTCGCGGCGGCGGGCCAGCCGCAAGCGGCCGTGCTCGACCTCGATCTCGGCACTGGGCCCAATGGAGCGGACATTGCGATCGCCCTACGGCGACAGAATCCGGCGATCGGAATCGTCGTGCTCACGACTTACGACTCGCCGCGCCTGCTCGCGCAGCAGGCGCCGGAACTGCCCTCACGTACTGTCTTCCTGCGCAAGCGTGATGTGCAGTCGATCTCCGATCTCACGCAGGCTCTGCACACTTGCATGGAACCCCGGCAGCGCGGTGTCATCAGCACACCCGGTCTGGCGGAACATTTCACGGACTCCCAGTTGTCCATCCTGAGAGCCGTTGCCGAAGGGCTCACCAACGCCGAAATCGCCAAGCGTCGCAACGTTTCCGAGCGAGCCGTGGAACAGATGATGCGTCGCGTCGCGCAACGACTTGAGTTGCCGGCCGATTCGTCGTTCAACCAACGTGTGCAACTTGCTCGTGCGTACTTCGAGATGACAGGCAATGTCACGCGCTAGTGAGGCCTTGGCGGATGGTGTGCGCCAGTTGCGCCATGCCATCACCACTGGGTCAGCGCTGCGCGCGCGGCCTGTGCTGTTCATGGTCCCCGTCGGTTCACTCACCACGGCCGTGTCGCAGATGCGCCTCCTGGAGTCGCCTCGCAGCGAGCTGTGGGGATTGGCCACGGCCTTTCTGGGGTCCGCTCTGGCCGCGCTACTCCTGCTGTCGTACGCGTGGCTTTCCCGAACCTGGCTGGTGCTGCGCGAGGTGCGGGCGCAGCTCGCCGTCTTCATCGTGGTCGGCGCCGTGCGCATGCTCACCATCGGCTGGCTGCATTCGATCGCGGGAATCCCGTCGCTCTACCTTGGATTCACACGGCTCTGGACGGGTGCTTTCCAAGGGTTGGTCTGGCTGTCGCTTTCCAGCCTCTACTACAACGGCCGGGATCGCTTCATCGCCGAACGTGAGCGATTGCTGGACGAACAGGCGCAGATGCTGGTGCGTGCGCAGCATGAATCCGCGCTTTCGCGGGCTCTCGCCGCGGAACTCGCCGCCACCGTCTCGGTTCGGGTGCAGGAGTCCGTGTCGCGCACCCGTGCCTTCATGACCCTCTCCATGGACCTCGATGAGTCAGTGCAGATGTTGCGCCGCATCGCAGCATCGCTGCGCGAGGCCGTCGACCATGACATCCGTCCCATCTCCCACCAGCTGTGGCATGAGCCACCGAGCGAGCAGGTGCGGGTGGATCTACGACTGCTCTTGCGATTGGGCTGCTACGCGCAGCCCTATCCCATCCTCTGGTCGGCGCTGGTGGCCTGGCTTTTCACCAGCGGCATGGCCATTTCCATGCCCAGCCCGGGCTGGGCAATGATCATGTTCATCTTGCAGTTGACCTGCATGTGCGTGGTGCTGGCCGTCGCTGATCGCATCGTACGGGTGCCGGGTCATCGTGGCGCCGCCGAATACTGGACGGGCATCATCGCCGCCATGCTGATTGCGGCAGTACCGCCG
>JAJXSV010000225.1 GCA_021784375.1 Actinomycetes bacterium
GAACACCGGGATGCCGTCGAGCTCCTGGCCACCCTTGCCGGGCGTGACGCCGGCGACGATGTTGGAACCACCGGCCACCATGCGGCGCGTGTGCTTGGAACCCTCGGAACCGGTCATGCCCTGCACGAGGATCTTGCTGTTGGCATCAAGGAAGATCGTCATGTCAGGCACCCGCCGCCAGTTGGGCCACGCGGCGCGCGGCTTGGTCCATGGTCTCCACGCGTTCCACGATGGAGAGCCCCGATTGGTCGAGGATGCGTCGACCCTCGATCGCATTGTTGCCGTCGATGCGGCAGACCAGCGGCTTCGTCACCTTCTCACCGCGCGACTCCAGCAGCTCGATGGCCTGGATGATGCCGTTGGCGACGGCATCACATGCGGTGATGCCACCGAAGACGTTGACGAACACCGCCTTGACGTCGGGATCATTGAGCACGATGTCGAGGCCATTGGCCATGACCTGCGCACTCGCGCCACCGCCGATGTCGAGGAAGTTGGCCGGCTTGACGCCACCGAACTCCTCACCGGCGTAGGCGACCACGTCGAGCGTCGACATGACGAGCCCGGCACCGTTGCCGATGATGCCCACCTGGCCCTCGAGTTTCACGTAATTGAGGTCGAGTTCCTTGGCCCGCAATTCGATGGGATCGGTCGCTGCGGTGTCGATGAAGGCCTCGTGCGAGGGATGACGGAAGGCGGCGTTGTCGTCCAACGTCACCTTGCCGTCGATGGCGAGCAGGCGGCCGTCATTGGTCTGCACCAAGGGGTTCACCTCGACCAGCGTGGCGTCCTCCTTGATGAGCACGTCCCACAGCTTCTGCAGCACGTTGATCACCTGGTCGCGCACGTCGGCCGGAAACTTGGCCGCATCCACGATCTCCGCGGCCTTGGCCGAATCGACGCCCGCAATGGCATCAACGCGAATGCGAGCCAGGGCTTCGGGCTTGGTGCGCGCGACTTCCTCGATGTCCATGCCGCCCTCAACGCTGGCCATGGCCAGGTAGGAGCGATTGGCGCGATCGAGCAGGAAGGAGACGTAGAACTCGCTGGCAATGTCCACGGCACCGGTGATGAGCACCCGATGCACCGTGTGGCCCTTGATATCCATGCCCAGAATGGCGGTGGCCTTCTCGCGGGCTTCATTCGCGTCCTGTGCCAGCTTCACGCCGCCGGCCTTGCCGCGCCCGCCGGTCTTCACCTGCGCCTTGACCACCGACATGCCGCCGATCTGCTCCGCTGCTGCGAAGGCCTGATCCGGGGTGTCCGCGGTGAAGGCGGCGATGACGGGAACGCCGTGCGCCGCGAACAGTTCGCGGGCCTGGTACTCGTATAGATCCATGGGTCTCCAACTCGTCGAGGCAACCCTAATCGGGGCCGGGGAGGGGACCGGCGGCCGGCCTCGGCGGGCGCGATGAACGTCCCGTTAGGTCGGTGCAGCGGCCCCTGAGTGGCCGATGTCACCCCCGTCCGGCGGGCCCGACAGCCGAAATGTCGCCGACTCGCGGGTAGCCGGAAGTAGCGTGGACGGCATGGCTTCCACATCTCCCGGTTACTCCATCATCATCCGTGCCCACGTCTCCCCCGCAGTGCATGCCAGCGGCGCCGTCGTATCGGCCATCGCGCGTGCCGGAGCGGTCGTCACCGCCCTCGACATGGTGGATCCCACGCCCGGACGCGTCACCCTCGACATCAGTTGTGACGCCCGTGATTCCGAGCATGTGAACAGCATCCGGGCCGCGCTCGATGCACTGGACGGCTGCGAAGTGGACAAGGTGAGCGACCGCACCTTTCTCACGCATATCGGCGGCAAGCTCGAGGTGCATGTGAAGGTGCCGCTGCGCAATCGCGACGACCTGGCCCGCGCCTACACGCCGGGCGTGGCGCGTGTGTGCATGGCCATCTACAACAACCCGGAGACGGTGCGCAACCTCACCATCAAGCGCAACACCGTCGCCGTCGTCACCGATGGCACCGCCGTGCTCGGCCTCGGTGACATCGGGCCCATGGCCGCCATGCCGGTCATGGAAGGCAAGGCGGCGCTGTTCAAGAAGTTCGCGGACGTCGACGCCTGGCCTATCTGCCTCGACACCACGGATGTCGATGAGATCGTGCGCACCGTGCAACTCATCGCGCCCGGCTTCGGCGGCATCAACCTCGAGGACATCGCCGCACCCCGCTGTTTCGAGGTCGAGGCGCGACTGCGCGAACTGCTCGACATCCCCGTCTTCCATGACGACCAGCACGGTACGGCCATCGTGGTGGTCGCTGCACTCAAGAATGCCTTGCGTATCACCGGCCAACCCATTGAGACGCTGAAGGTCGTGATGGTGGGTGCAGGCGCAGCGGGTCATGCAGTGGCACACCTGCTGCACCTGAGCGGTGTCCGTGACATCACCATGTTCGACAGCAAGGGCGCCATCCACGCCGGTCGCACAGACCTCGATCCCTTCAAGCAGCAACTCACAGCCTGGACCAATCCCCGTGGTCTCACCGGCTCGCTCAAGGAATCCATCGCCGGCGCCGACATGTTCGTGGGCCTGAGCGCCCCCAACCTGTTGAACGGTGACGACATCGCCAAGATGAGCGACCGTGCCATTGTGTTCGCGCTTGCCAACCCCGATCCGGAAGTCGATCCCATTGAGGCGGCCAAGCACGCCAAGGTGGTGGCCACCGGACGCAGCGACTACCCCAACCAGATCAACAACGTGCTGGCCTTCCCCGGCATCTTCCGCGGTCTGCTCGATGCCCACGCCCACAAGATCACCGACGATGCCCTGCTGGCCGCGGCCGACGCCATCGCCGGCTGTGTGAGCGACGACGAGTTGAGTGCGGTGTACATCGTGCCCAGCGTCTTCCACCCGGAGATCGGCAAGCGTGTGGCCACGGCCGTCAAGAACGCCGTGGGCGTCACCAGGATCTGATCACCCGCTCGGCCGACTCTGACGACGACCCTCCCGATGCGTCAGAGTCGGCCGTGTCCCGCTAGGTCGTGGGCAGGGCCCGCGGAAGGACAATCAGTCGCGCGAGCACGTGAACATGACGGTGCGGATGCGACGCTCGGCAAGATTGGTCACCTGGTTGGCCGCCATGGCGCCGAAGGACTGACCCAGGAAGGTTGCGAAGGTGACCGGCGGAGGGCCGTTGCGCTCAATGCCGGCCCGCACCATCCGGAACCATTCCAGGCTCTCCTCCGACGAGTCGACCTCAGCAACGATCGCGAAGCCGGCTGTCGCGAGCAATCCGCGCATCTCCTCAGTGGTCGACAGGAAACTCGTCGACGTATCGGCGGCCCAGGGGACCGGATACAGCACTTCGCCACCCTCGCCCTGCAACACGTCGTACACCACGAAGCGGCCGCCCGGGCGCAACACCCGGAAGGCCTCCGCGTACAGCGCCGGCTTGTCGGCGATGTTCATGGCCACGTGCACGGTCATCACTGCGTCAACACTGGCTTCCGGCAGCCCCGTGGCCGTCGCGTCGCCAACCATGAACTGCACGAGGTCGGCCAGCCCGGTCCAGGTGGACAGTGCCGTGGCCAGTTCGCAGAAGTCCGGTGTGAGATCCACTCCGATGACGCGGCAACCGACCAGCTCGGCCAGGGTGCGAGCCGGTCCACCCAACCCGCTGCCGAGATCCAGCACCAGGGAGTCAGCGTTGATGGACAGTTCCCGGAGGATTTCGAGCGAGGCGGCGCGGCCGCGGATGTGGAACTCATCGAGCGGCGCCAGATCGGCGGCCCGCAGGGCTTCGCGATCCAGCCCGGCCGCGTGCAGCGCGCTGCTGACGGCGTCAACCAGTCCGCCGGCGCCGCTGTAGAAGCGCGAAACATCACTCATTGAAGCATTGTGAAAGTGACGGGCCGCTTCGTCAACGAGTCCGGAGATCTGCCTGCCCGATCGGTCGAGGAACTCAGAGGTTGCTGAGGGTCTCGATGTGATTGCGGGCCCAGGCGGGGGCCGGCCCGGCGAGGCCACGGTGGCTACCCCACAGGAAGGTCGTGGGATTGGTGGGTAGGCCGTTCTTGCGCACTTCCAGGTGCAGGTGCGGCCCGGTGCAGTGTCCCGTGCAGCCCACGTTGCCCAGCGTCTGGTCGAAGCCGACGTTCTGCCCCACCTTCACACTGCGCTTGGAGAGATGCGCGTACCAGATATCCACGCCATGACCGCGAACCACCACGACATTGCCGTAGGAGCCGGCGTAGGCAGAGGCGATGACGCGCCCGGCAACCACCGAGTGCACGGCCGAGCCGTAGCGGGCGGCGATGTCGATGCCAGTGTGGCGATTGGACCAGAAGCCACGGGCACCGAAACCGACGGAGATGCGCCCGTAAGCCGGTGTGGCCAGGTGCCTGATGGCGGCGAGCGCCCGGGAGCGCGCCGCTCGACGTGCGGCGGCGGCACGTTCCTGCATTCGGCGGGCGGTGATGGCGGAGACGGCGTTGACGGTAGCTGTCGTCGCGGCCTGGGCCGCACGTTCTGCACCACCGGGGAGCAGGGTCTGCAGTCGCTGCGCCAACGAGGGCAGCGCCTGCGCCGGAATGGCGACGGCGGCATCGCTGTTG
>JAJXSV010000226.1 GCA_021784375.1 Actinomycetes bacterium
AACTCACGGAGCACGGCATCACCACCATTCTGCACATCGTGGCCAAGGTGGAGGCGCGCCTGGGCGTGGCCAGCCCCCTTGCAGAAGGCGTGATCAAGGACCGCTTGGTCGCGGCCATCAACGCCGAATGCGAAGCCCTGTACTGAGCGGGTGAGGCTGGCGGCGTGGCCAGGAACGCCTGACCGGCCCCGTCAAAGCTCGAGCAACTGCTCGAATTCCGTGGGCGCGTACCAGACCAGCGACTCGTCCTCTGCGTCCAGCCGCAAGAGGCAAGCGATATCCCGGTTGTGCAGGATCCCCGAGACCTCGACCTCACCGTTGGTGCCCTCGTCACCCAGCATCGAGGCCTGCAGGTCCGCGGCCAGCACCAGCCCCGACGGCGATGCGGAAGCCGCCGTCAAGGAGGCCACAAATTCACGCCCCTCGTCATCCTCTTCGGGCAGGGCCAGCGCCAGTTGATGGTTGACGGCCCAGGCCCGCCGTGGCGAGATGGTCCAGAAGCCCTCGGTACGGCGACGATCGATGTCGGCGGTCGTTACCGGGATATAGACGCGCATGACGGCATCATGCCAGCGGCAGGCCGAAGATGGCCTCCAACTCCAGTGCCGTCTCGGTGTACGTGCGGTGATGCACGCCGATCCAGCCCAGACGCACGGCCGCATCGACGTTGTACGGCATGTCGTCGACGAAGACACACTGCTGCGGTTGCAGGCCCAGGCGCTCACACACCAGGTTGTAGATCCGCGGCTCGGGTTTGCGCATGCCCACCTCGCCGGAGATGACGACCACATCGAACATGTCCGTCCAGAGATCACGCGGGTAGTCATTGCCCCAGGAGTTGGAGAGCAACGCCGTGGCTATGCCCTGTTCATGCGCCCTGCGCACCAAGGCGTACATCTCATGGGCGTGCCCGAAGTGCTGGAACATGCGCTGCACCAGCCCCGTGGGCTCGTAGTGGACGCCAGTTCGATCGGACATGGCAGCTGCCAGCTTGGCCTCGAAATCAGGCACGCTGAGTTCACCGCGTTCCAACGCATGAATGGGGTTGAGCCGGGCCTCGATGCGCGCGATGTCACCCATCCACTCGCCCAGCACAGCGCCGTACGCCGAGAGATCGAAGCGCTCGCCGTCGAGGAAGCGCTGCACCCCCGAGTCGACGCTGCCCGTGAGCACGCCGCCCCAATCCACCACCAGAGCTCGCACGTCGGAAGCCATGGTGCGATCGTATCCACGCAAACTCATGCAACCCCGCAACGATTTGCATTACGGGCGGGCCGCCCCTGCCCATTCCCGCGGACAGTCAATACGGTTACCTCCATGGGCAGCGACAATCGCCGCGGGGAGAAGGCGAACACGGCCGATCGAACCAAAGCGCTTCTGGCCGACTGCCCGGCCGACCGGACACCATCCAGCGGCCACCGACCACCGCACCACGCACATCGGAGCAACCACCAGTGACGACAGCAAGTAGCAGTGCCGCCAACCGCTTCCCCATCCTCGACGTCCAGCCCGCCATCGCCTCGGGCGCGCGCGCGGCCAAGGCGGTCGTCGGCGAGGCCATTGAGATCAGCGCGACCGTGTTCCGTGAGGGCCACGATTCGCTCGGCGTCACCATGGTGCTCACCGAGGTGGACGGGTCGCAGCAGGCGGTGCACGCCACGCTGGGCGACAACGATCGTTGGGCCGCCGTGGTACGGCCGACGCAGATAGGCCCGGCCGGTTTCGTCGTCGAGGCCTGGGACGACCCCTGGGGTACCTGGCACCACAACGCGGGCATCAAGATTCCAGCAGGCATCGACGTGGAACTGGAGCTGCTGGAGGGTGCCATCCTGCTGGAGCGCGCCATTGGCACTTCCCTGCTCGCCGCGTCCGACAGCGAGCGCGCTGCAGCTCAGGCAGCCATCACCGCCCTACGGGACACTTCCGCTGATCCGCGCGACCGACTGGCCACAGCCTTCGCGCCGGTGCTCGACCAGGCCATGAAGACCCACCCCCTGCGCGACCTGCTCACCCGTAGCCAGCCCTACCCGCTCAAGGTCGAGCGTCGACGTGCACTGGTGGGCTCCTGGTACGAGTTCTTCCCGCGCAGCGAGGGCTCTGACGGCGTGCACTCGGGCACCTTCGCCACCGCCGCCAAGCGCCTGCCTGCCGTCGCGGATATGGGCTTCGACGTCGTCTACCTTCCTCCTATCCATCCCGTGGGCGTCGCCTTCCGCAAGGGCCCCAACAACTCGCTCACGCCCCAGCCCGGCGACCCCGGTTCGCCCTGGGCGGTCGGAGGCGAGGCCGGCGGTCATGACGCGGTACACCCGGACCTGGGCACCATCGATGACTTCGACGCCTTCGTGGCGGAGGCGCGTCGCCTGGACCTGGAGATCGCGCTGGATCTGGCACTTCAGGCGTCACCGGATCACCCCTGGGTCAAGCAGCATCCGGAATGGTTCAGGAAGCGCGCGGATGGCTCCATCGCCTACGCCGAGAATCCGCCCAAGAAGTACCAGGACATCTATCCCATGTACTTCGATGAGGATCCCGAGGGCCTGTACAACGAGATCGAGCGCGTTGTCCGGTACTGGATGGGGCACGACGTGCGCATCTTCCGCGTCGACAATCCGCACACCAAGCCGGTGTGGCTGTGGGAGCGGCTGATTGCCGCCATCAACGCCACCGACCCCGATGTGATCTTCCTGGCCGAGGCCTTCACCCGGCCCCCCATGATGCGCGTGCTCGGAGAAGTGGGCTTCCAGCAGTCGTACACCTACTTCACCTGGCGCAACACCAAGCAGGAACTGCAGGATTACCTGACCGAACTCAGCGGTCGCGCCACGCCCTACATGCGCCCCAACTTCTTCCCCAACACACCCGACATCCTGCATGAATTCCTGCAGACGAGCGGCCCTGCCGGTTTCTCGATCAGGGCCACCCTGGCCGCCACCATGGTGCCTACATACGGCATCTACGCGGGCTTCGAACTGTTTGAGGGCGCGGCAGTGAAGCCGGGCAGTGAGGAATACCTCGACAGCGAGAAATACCAGTACCGGCCTCGTGATTGGGCTGCAGCGGAGGCCGAGGGCCGCTCGCTCGCGCCTTACCTGAAACTGCTCAACCGCATTCGGCGTGAGCATCCGGCGCTGCAGACGCTACGTGGCATCAGCTTCCACGAGACGAGCAGCGACAGCGTCATCGCCTATTCCCGACGGGAGGGCGACGACGTCATCCTCACCATCTGCTCCCTCAATCCGCACGGCACCGCACCGGCGACGGTGAAGCTGAACATGCCAGCCCTGGGCCTGGGTTGGGACGCGCAGTTCACGGCGCACGATCTCGTGAGCAACAACAGCTGGACCTGGGGCCGAGAGGTCTACGTCGAGCTCGATCCCTTCAAGGCAGTGGCACATATCGTGTCCGTGAGGAGTGCGTAATGGCGCTGGAAGCACCAACCGATCCGATGGTGGCACCCGTCGACTTCGGCATCATCGACGCCATCGTCGACGGCCGTTACTACGACCCCCACAGCGTGCTGGGACCACACCCCTTCAACGGCGCCTGCACCATTCGCGTGCTGCGTCCTTTCGCCCTGAGCGTCGTCATCATCACCGCCGACGGTCGCTATGCCGCCAAGCACGAGCACCGCGGAGTGTGGACTGCCGTGGTACCGGTGGACGGAGTGCCCGACTACCGGATTGAGGTGCGCTACTCCGGTGCCGCCATCCCGGCCGACGACCCGTACCGCTTCCTGCCGACGCTCGGCGAATTCGACCTGCACCTGCTGCACGCTGGCCAGCATCAGGACATGCACAACGTGCTGGGCGCGCACGTGAAGACCTACCCCTCGCCACTCGGGGAGGTCAGCGGTACGGCCTTCACCGTGTGGGCGCCCAACGCCCGTGGCGTACAGGTGGTCGGCAACTTCAACCATTGGGACGGATCGGCGCATCCCATGCGCTCGCTGGGGATCAGTGGCGTCTGGGAGCTCTTCGTTCCATACGTGCAGGAGGGTGCCATCTACAAGTACCGCATCACCGGTCCCGATGGCGTGATGCGCGACAAGGCCGATCCGTTGGCGCAACACAGCGAGGTGCCGCCCGCCACCGCATCCGTTGTGTTCACCTCGCAATACGAGTGGAACGACGCACAGTGGCTGGCCCAGCGGGCTGCTGTCGATCCCCGTAATGCGCCCATGAGTGTCTATGAGGTGCACCTGGGCTCCTGGCGACGTGGTCTCACCTACCGCCAATTGGCCACGCAGCTCACGGAATACGTGGTGGAGCAGGGCTTCACGCACGTGGAGTTCCTTCCCGTGGCCGCGCACCCCTTCGAGCCCTCATGGGGCTATCAGGTCACCAGTTACTTCGCACCGACGGCGCGTTTCGGAGACCCCGATGACCTGCGCTTCCTCATCGACAGCCTGCACAACGCCGGCATCGGTGTCATCGTGGACTGGGTTCCCGCCCACTTCCCCAAGGACGACTGGGCACTGGGCCGTTTCGACGGCACCCCGCTCTACGAGCACCCGGACCCGCGTCGCGGAGAACACAT
>JAJXSV010000010.1:0-3789 GCA_021784375.1 Actinomycetes bacterium
CCCGACCTCATCGATGACGACCTGGCACAGCAGGTGACGCTGGTCCGACGCCTCGTCGAGCTCGGTCGCGGGGCAAGGGCCGAGGCCAAGGTGAAGACACGGCAACCGCTCTCGAGGGCACTCATCAGTGCCGCCGGTTGGGAGCACCTGAGTGACGAGCTCCGGGCGCAGGTGGCCGAGGAGTTGAACGTGCAGTCACTGCAATCACTCCTCGCCTCGGAGGGTGACCTGGTGGACGTGAGTGTGAAGGCCAACTTCCGGGCGCTCGGCGCCCGCTTCGGCAAGCAGACTCCGTTGGTCGCAACTGCCATTGCCGCTGCTGACGCCTCCGCTATGGCGGGGGCCCTGCGCACACACGGCACGGCGGCGATCTTCGTCGGCGACCTCGGCGACGTGGCGGGGGGCACCGAGGACGTTGGGATCACCGAGACACCCCGCGAGGGCTGGGCAGTGATGAGCGAGGCCGGTGCCTCCGTGGCCCTCGACCTCACGATCACCGAGGATCTGCGTCGGCTGGGCCTGGCCCGCGAGGTGGTGCGCCTGCTCCAGGACGGGCGCAAGGGCGCCGGCTTCGACGTGAGTGATCGCATCGCCGTCCGTTGGCAGGCGGCCAACCCGGAACTCGAGGCGGCTATCCGCGAGCACGAGGCGGCCATCGCCGGCGAGGTGCTGGCGCTCACCTTCCACAACGACCTCGGCGACGGCTTCGACGTCGCCGATCCGGAACTCGGGTTCAGTGCAACGATTGTGAGGCTCCCATGACCGTCATCGAGCATGCCGCGGCCGCGTACCGCGCCGCCACGCAGGACTTCCTGGAAGCGGCGCGCGCCGTGCCCGCCGACGCCCTGGACCGCAAGCCCAGGGAGGGCTGGTCTGCGCGCCAGATCATCCACCACCTTGCGGACAGCGAGACGCAGTCGTACTCGCGCATCCGCCGCCTGCTGGCCGAGCCCAATCCGACCATCCAGGGCTACGACGAGGAGGCGTGGGCCAACTGCGCGGTCCTCGGATACACCGACCTGCCCGTGGAGATCTCGTTGCAGGTGTTCGCATCCGTGCGCGCCGCATCGGCGCAGATCATCGATCGTCTGAGTGCTGCCGACCTCGAGAAGTCGGGCATGCACACGGAGCGCGGTCCGATCAGCGTTGCCCACTGGCTCGACATGTACACCCGGCATCCCCGGGAGCACACGCAGCAGCTCGAACACGCGCTCCGGGGCGAGCTCTAGGACCCAAGACGGAGAAGGCGCCACCCCTGCGGGGGTGGCGCCTTCTCCGCATACGCGTCAGAGCGCGGAGACCAGACCGATGAGGATCTGCACCGCGAAGAAGAGCACGAGGAATGCGAGGTCGAGTGAGACCTGGCCGAAGCGCAGCGGCGGCACGAAGCGGCGCACGAACTTCATGGGCGGATCGGTGATCTGGAACACCAGGTCCACGAGCATGAGCACGATGCCCTTGGGCTGCCAGGAGCGCGCGAACATCATGATGTACTCGATGATGATGCGGGCGAGCAGCAGATAGAGGAAGAGCCCGAGGAGCGTGGAGAGGAGACCGCCGACGGCGGTGGATGCGATCACGATGCCTCAGCTGTGGTTGAAGATGACGCCGGTGGCCACTTGGCGCACCTGCTCCACCTCGATGTCGACGTTGCGTGGGGACAGCACGTAAACGGTCTCCGTCACGCGCTGCATGCGCCCGTGGAGGCCGAAGACCAATCCCGATGCGAAGTCGATGACGCGACGACGGAGCCCGGCGTCGAGTTGCGTGAAGTCGATGACCACCGAGTTCTCGGAGCGGAAGGCCTCGCCGATGCGTTGGCAGTCGTTGAACGCCTGCGGCACCAGGGTCACGATGCGCGCGGCGGCTTCGACGCTGGCCGCGGCCGCCGGGATCGGGCGGTCCAGCACCTGGTCGTTGCGCAGGGTGCGCACGGCCGGGCTGCGCTCCGGTTGCGGCCGTTCCGCATTGCGGGAGTCGTGCCTGACGGCGCGCACCTCGCGCACCGGCACCTCTTCCATGACGTCGTCATCCGGGCCGTCCTCGACCAGACCGAGATAGGCGCCGAGACGCCGAACGGCACTTGCCATGGTTCCTCCATACGCACAGGGGTTGTCTCAGATTACAGGGCGCGCACCGAGTAGCGCCGAACCGACGCGGACGTGCGTGGCCCCACGTTCGACGGCGACTTCGAAGTCGTCACTCATGCCGATGCAGCGGATGCTCGCGTCCGGGTGCCGCTCCAGGAGCAGTCGGTGCGCCCGGGCCACCGCGTCGAAGGCTCCGCCCGGGTCCACCTCGAGTGGCGACACCGCCATGATCCCGCGCAGGCGGAGCGGCCCGCTGATGCGATCCGCCAGGTCGAGCAGGCCCTCCAGCGTGACCCCGCCGCGGTGCGGGTCCCCGTCCACGGAGAACTGCACCAAGCAGTCGAGCGGCGCCTGCGCCGCGCGCCCGAGGGCCTCGACCAGCGACGGCCGATCCACGGTGTGCACCATGGCGGCGTACTGCGCGACGGACCTGGCCTTGTTCGACTGCAGCTGTCCGATGAAGTGCCAGCGGGCGCTGCGGCCATCCTGAGCCGCGAACCCGGCCGCCTTGGCCGCGGCCTCCTGATCGCGGTTCTCGCCGAAATCCTCGACGCCGAGGTCGCGCAGGAGTTGCACGTCAGACAGCGGCCAGGTCTTGGTGACGGCGATGAGCGTGACCTCATCTGCCCGGCCGGCCCGTGTTCGGGCGGCATCGATGCGGGCGCGGACGGCCGCCAGGTTGGCGGCCAGGTCGTCGACGCGGCTCATGTGAGCCACCCGATGACACCGGCCTGGCGGCCGGTCACGCCGTCACGGCGGTGCGAGAAGTAGGCGGGGGATTCGAAGGTGCAGTCCCCCACGATCCGAACCTCGGCCCCCAGGTCGCGCCATTCCGCGGCCAGGCCGACGCGGATGTCCGCACCCGGACCCCCGTTGCGCGCCACTGAAAGCGCCGGTTCGCAGGCTGCCGCCACCAGGGCCGCACGTTCCTGCGAGACGCCGTAGCAGGCGCCGCAGATCGCGGGGCCGAGGAGCACCTGGGCCGAAGGCAGGCGCACCCCCTGTGCCTGCAGATGACCGGCGACACTCGCCGTCATGCCGTCGACCAGGCCCCGCCAACCGACGTGCGCGGCGACCACCCAATCCTCGACGACGACGAGCATCGGCACGCAGTCGGCACCCAAGGTCACGAGCGGCGTCTGGGCATCACGCGTGGCGAGCGCATCCACGTCCGGCGTGATGGCAGCCGGCTGGCGGAGCAGCCTGACCTCGACGCCGTGCACCGGTCCCATCCAGGACAGCGGGCCGGCGGCGAACGCCTGCTCCAGCCCGACACGATTGGCCCGCACATGCGCCGGATCGTCACCGACGTGGCCGGCCATGTTGTTGCCGGCGTACGGGGCCTCACTCACGCCTCCATGGCGTGACGAGAAGGCCCACTTCGCGGTCCGTCCACCGACGGACACCGTGCCCGAGAGCATCAGCGCAGGAAGTCGGGTACCTCGAGGCCGTCATCGACGACGTCGATGTCGTCGAAGACCACGCGGCGCTGGGTCGGCGGTGGCGTCGGCGCCACCGCAGGCGCCGCTGCCATCACCTCGACGAAGGTCTCCTCGATGGCCACCTCGGGTTGCGGCTCGGGTTTGGCCTTCGGCAGTTCACCGCCGTCGAAGCCGGCTGCGATGACCGTGATCTTCACCTCGTCGCCGAGCGTGTCGTCGATGACGGTACCGAAGATGATGTTGGCCTCCGGATGGGC
>JAJXSV010000010.1:3799-19786 GCA_021784375.1 Actinomycetes bacterium
TGGGCGGACGACTGCACCAGTCGATCCGCGTCGTTGATCTCGAAGAGGCCCAGGTCCGTGCCACCGGCGATGGTGATGAGCACACCGCGGGCACCATCGATGCTGGCCTCCAGCAAGGGAGAGGAGATGGCCTGCGATGCGGCCGAGAGCGCCCGGTCCTCACCGCGGGCGGCACCGATGCCCATGAGTGCGCTGCCGGCATCCTTCATGACGCTCTTGACGTCGGCGAAGTCGAGGTTGATGAGGCCGGGCGTGGTGATGAGGTCGGTGATGCCGCCCACTCCCTGCAACAGCACCGTGTCCGCCTGCCGGAAGGCATCGACCACGGAGATGTTGCGGTCGGAGAGCGCCAGCAGCCGGTCGTTGGGGATCACGATGAGCGTGTCGACCTCGTCGCGCAGCGACTGCACGCCCTGCTCAGCCTGCTGGGACCGACGCTTGCCTTCGAAGTTGAAGGGCTTGGTGACGACCCCGATGGTCAGCGCGCCCAGGTTGCGCGCGATGTTGGCGACGACGGGTGCGCCGCCCGTGCCGGTGCCACCGCCTTCGCCGCAGGTGACGAAGACCATGTCGGCACCGCGCAGGACCTCCTCGATCTCCTCGGCGTGGTCCTGGGCGGCCTGCCTGCCCACCTCGGGATTGGCGCCGGCGCCCAGGCCCTTCGTGAGTTCCCGACCGATGTCGAGCTTGACGTCGGCGTCGCTCATGAGCAGTTGCTGCGCGTCGGTGTTGATGGCGACGAACTCGACGCCCTTGAGCCCGAATTCGATCATGCGATTGATTGCGTTGACGCCACCACCACCGATGCCGACGACCTTGATCACTGCGAGGTAGTTCTGTGGCGTTGCCATGGCGTCCTCTCGACCCTCAACCTCTAGTAAAGGTTGAGGTTTTGTTCATCTTTAGCCTTGGCCGCAGCGTACGCGTCGCAGCCCCGGACGTGGGAGACCCCGCCCGGCGTGTCCCAGCGCTCGCTACTGCTTGCGCGTGGCAGGGGCGTCAGGCGCGGAGACATCGAAGAACCGGGCCTTCACGTGGAGCAGGGCCAAGAGCACCTGCGCCTTGCGGGCAGCACGTTCCTCGCCACCCCACGCCACCTGCTTACCCGCGCGCAGGATCATGCGGATGTCCTCGGGTGCCAGCACCTTGATGACGGCCACGCGATCGCGCAGCCACTGCGGGATGGCGGCCGCCGTGCGCGCCCCGACCCCCCGGAACTGCTCGGTGTAGCCCTCAACGGCAGTGAGCGAATCCGGTTTCGTCGGTACCTGCTGGAACATCGCGCCGGTCTTGTCCACCAACCACCAACTGCCGTTCGGATCGGCCGCCGCGGCAATGGCGACCCGCTCATGGATCTCGATGACGATGGAGTGCGGGAAGCCCCTCCGCACCTCCGCCGAGGCCACCTGGGCGAGGTCCTGCACGCGCTTGGTGGCGGCGTTCACGTCCACGCGCGCGATGGGCACGCCGACCGTGATCTGCGCCGCGTCCAGGACGGCCTGCTCCGTCGTGTAGCCGGTGCCGAACACGCGCACCGAACGCACGTCGAACACCGGTGAGAACCACAGCACGCCGACGCCGATGCTGAGGATGCCGCCCAGGGTGCCCAGCAGCAGCCAGCGCTTCACCGGCCGCCCTCCGCGAGCAGTTCGAGGATCTCCGGCGCGAGCAGTCCGATCTCGCCGGCGCCGAGCGTCATGATCACGTCACCGGGGCGCGCATGCTCGACGAGGTCAGCGGGCACTGCGGACCAGGAGGGTTCGAAGACCACGCGGTCGGCCGGCAGCGGCACATTGCCCGCCATGGCACGCCCGTTGGCACCGGGGATCGCCTCCTCGCCGGGCGCGAACACCTCCAGCACCACCACGCGATCTGCGAGCCCGAGGGCCTCCCCGAACTCCTTGGAGAACATCGCCGTACGGTAGAAGTGATGCGCCTGGAAGGCCACGATGAGCTGGCCATCGCCGACGATCTCGCGCGCCGCGCGCAGGGTAGCGGCGATCTCCGTCGGGTGATGCGCGTAGTCGTCGTACACGGCAACGCCGTTGACGCTTCCCTTGTAGTCGAAGCGGCGGCTGGTGCCACTGAACGTCGAGAGGCCCTCGGCCACGGTGGCCGCGTCAAGGCCCAGCCCGACGCAGGCGACGAAGGCAGCGGTGGCGTTCAGCACGTTGTGCTTCCCCGGCACCTGCAACTCCACGCGCGCGAGCACCTCGTCCTCCCGCGCGATGGCGAAGGCCCAACCGCGTGTCCCGTGCTGCAGCAGTTCGATGCGGTAGTCGCTCCCGGGCAGCGTCCCGTAGGTGCGGACTTCGCCGCCCTTGCCACGGGCATGCGCCACCAATGCGGCCGCTCCCCGGTCGTCCGCACAGGCGACCAGGAATCCGCCGCGCCCCGCGATCCCATCCGCGAAGTCGCGGAAGCCCTGTTCCATCGCCTCGACGGTCTTCCAGTAGTTCAGGTGGTCCGGCTCCACGTTCGTGACCACGCCGATCTGGGTGTCCAACACCAGGAAGGTGCCATCGCTCTCGTCGGCCTCCACGACGAACACCTCGCCACTGCCGACGTGCGCGTTGGACCCGGATTCATTGAGCTCCGAACCGATCGCGAACGACGGGTCGACGTGGCAATGCTGCATGGCCACCACGGTCATCGACGTGGTGGTGGTCTTGCCATGGGTACCGGCTATCGACACCAGCCGTGTCCCCGTCGTGATGGCAGACAGCAACTCCGCGCGGCTGAGCACACGCAGCCCGTGCGCGCGCGCGAACGCCAGCTCGACGTTGTCGGCGCCGACCGCAGTGGAATGCACCACGGTGTCGACGATGCAGTGACCCGCTTCGTCGTGCATGATGTCGATGGCGTGGCCCACTCGGACGCGCGCACCGAGCGCGCGCACCGCCGCCAGGCGTCTCGACTCCTTGGCATCACTGCCGCTGACTTCGCCCCCGCGCGCCATGAGCACGCGCGCCAAGCCGCTCATGCCGGCCCCGCCGATGCCGACGATGTGGACCCGCCCCAACTGCTTGAGGTTCACCGCTTCTCCCCCAGTGCCTCGATGGCATCGACGATGGCGTTGGCCGCATCGTGAGCGCCGATCGCCAGTGCCGCGCTCGCCGCCCGCTGACGCGACTCCCGGTCGCGCCAGGGCGCGAAGGTCTCGATGAGCCGTTCGGGGGTGCAGGTGGCGTCGTCGAGCAACAGGCCGCCCCCGGCCGCCACCACCGGCGCCGCGTTCAGGCGCTGCTCGCCGTTGCCGATGGGGAGCGGCACGTAGATGGACGGGATTCCCACGGTCGTGAGTTCGGCCACCGTCATCGCGCCCGCCCGGGTGACGGCCGCGTCCCCGATCGCGTATGCGAGGTCCATGCGGTCGATGTACGGGACGCAGACGTAGTGCGGCAGGTCCTCGACCACCTGGTCCGCATTCTTCAGGCCGATGGCGTGCAGTACCTGCCAGCCCTCGGCGATGAGATCGGCGGCGAAGGCCACCACCATGTCGTTCAGGCGACGCGCGCCCTGCGAACCACCGAACACGAGCAGGGTCGGTCGATCCTCATCCAATCCGAAGTACCGGTGGGCCTCACCCCGCAGGGCCGCGCGATCGAGCTGGCGCAGGTTGTCACGGACCGGGATGCCCACTGTTCGGGCCTTGCGCAGGGACCCCGGGATGGTGTCGAAGACGGCTGCGGCGAACCATGAGCCGACGCGGTTGGCGAGGCCGGGACGGGCATTGGCTTCATGCACGACGACCGGGACGCCGATTCGGCGCGCGCCGAGGTAGGCCGGGAGTGACACATAGCCGCCGAACCCAATGACGACATCCACCTTCTCCTGCAACAGGATCGCCGATGTCTGACGCATCGAGTCGGCGATGCGGAAGGGCAGCGTCAGGAGCTCTACGGACAGCTTCCGCGGCATGGGGATGGGCGGGATGTTGCGCAGCACATAACCGCGCGCGGGCACCAGCTTCTGCTCCAGTCCGCGTTCCGTCCCGATGGCGACGACCTCGATCCCACGCGCCGACAACGCATCGGCGACATTCATGGCGGGCTCGATGTGGCCCGCCGTTCCGCCACCTGCAACGGCAACCTTCATCCGGACACCTCTCGTTCCCGCGGTTCCCGCAGGCATCGCACGACGATTCCCAGTGCGACGAGCAGCGGCAGCAGCGATGAGCCCCCGTATGAAACCAATGGCAGTGTGACGCCCACGATGGGCAGGATGCCGACAACGGCACCGATGTTGAAGGCGCACTGCATGAACAGCCAAGCGGCCACCCCGACGATGATGATCTGCCGGAACGGATCATCGCCGAGGCGCATCGCCACGCGGATGAGCAGGATGAGCACCGTGAGCAGGAGGCCGATGGTGATGCAGGTGCCGACGAACCCGTACTCCTCGCCGATCACGGCCAGGATGAAGTCGGTGTGTGCCTCGGGCAGCGCTCCCCACTTCTCCTTGCTCGCCCCCGGCCCCTGGCCCAGGAATCCGCCCACCGCCATCGCGTAGATGCCGTGGATCCACTGCCAGCCGAAGCCCTGTGGGTCCGCATAGGGGTTGAGCCAGTTGAGGATGCGCTGCAGTCGGTACTTCGAGCCGAACTTCAGGGCGACGATGACGACGCCCAGGCCGCCCAAGGCCATGAAGCCCAGGGCTCGCGCCGGGTAGCCGATGACGAAGAGGATCGCGAGCATGATGCCCGCGAACACCATGACGTTGCCCATGTCCTTCTCGAGCGCCACCAGCACCATGACGACGACCGAGACGGCCAGGATCGGCGCGCCCAGGCGCACCGGGTCCCGCGTGCGCTTGGACAGGCTGGAGACCCGCTCTGCGGCGAACAGGATGAAGGCCAACTTGGCGAACTCGGAAGGTTGCATCGTGAAGGGGCCGAGCGGGATCCAGTTCTTCGCACCATTGATGGTGGAGCCCACAGCGAGGACTGCGAGCAGCAAGGCGATGACCACACCGACCGCGGGCAGTGCCAGGCGACGCAGGGTGAGCAACGGCAACCGATCCGCGACGAGCATGAGGAAGACGCCCAAGGTTGCGAAGATGAGTTGCTTGAGGAAGATCGAGTAGGCGTTGCCATACGTGTTCAGTGACTGCACCGTGGATGCGGAGAACACGGCGGCGAGCCCGAAGGCGAGCAGCAGGTAGGTGATGCCGCGGATGATGCGCGGCTCGGATCCGGGCTTCATCCAGGCGGCGCGCACCGGCGCGGTCAGGGCGGCGAGGCTGGGCACCACGTCAGCCACCGATCCGGCGCACTGCCTCGACGAAGCGGTCCCCCCGGTGCCCGTAGTTGCGGAACATGTCCCACGACGCGCACCCGGGCGCCAGGAGCACGACATCGCCGGCCGTCGCGAAGCCCATGGCCAAGCGGACCACCTCATCGAGGGCATCCGGGGTCGCGTCCTCCACCTCGGCGAGGGGCACCTGCGGGGCCAGCCGGACCAGCGCCTCACGGATGATGTGACGGTCCTCCCCGAGCAGCACCACAGCGCGCAGGTGAGCGTGCATGCGCTCGACGAGTTCGTCGAAGGACTGCCCCTTGGCCTGACCGCCCGCGATCCACACGACATGCTCGTAGGCGGCGATCGAGGTGGCGGCGGCATGCGTGTTCGTGGCCTTGGAGTCATCGATGAAGCGCACACCGGCGATCTCGCCTGCCGCCGCGATGCGATGGCCCGCGGGTTCGAAGTTCCGCAGCCCGTCACGGACGGCGATCGGTGCCACTCCGTACGCCCGCGCCAATGCCGCAGCAGCCAGCGCATTGGCGACATTGTGCTGGGCGAAGGGGTGGATGTCGGCGAACGTGGCGAGCTCCTGGGCGTGGGAGCTGCGGTTCTCGATGAAGGCGCGGTCCACGAGCACGTCCTCCACGACACCGAGCATGGACAGGCCGGGCGAGCCGAGTGTGAAGCCGATGGCACGGCAGCCCTCGATGACGTCAGCATCCTCCACCAGACGCTCGGTCGCCGGGTCCTGGACGTTGTAGACGGCCGCGACCTGGGTGCGCTCGTAGGCCTTGGCCTTCATGCGCAGGTACTCCTCGAAGGTCCCGAAGTGGTCGACGTGGTCCGGGGCCACGTTCAGGCAGGCCGTGGCGAGGGGGCTGATGGAGTGCACGAAGGGCATCTGTGGCGCGCCGATCTCGAGCGCGATGACCTCGGGTCCATCGGGGTCCATGACGGTCTGCACGAGGGAGTGGCCGATGTTGCCGGCCGCGACCACGTGGCGGCCATCGGCGCGCAGCATGGACTCCAGCATGAGCGTGGTCGTGGTCTTGCCGTTGGTGCCCGTGACCGCGAGCCAGGGGACCTCCCGCTCCAGGTCACGCAGTCTCCAGGCGAGTTCCAATTCGCCCCACACGGGGATCCCTCGCTGCAGCGCATCGAGGATCTGCGGATGCGACGGGCGCAGGCCCGGTGACACCACGAGCACATCGAGGTCCTCGGGCAGGCGGGCCTCGGGACCGAGCCGCACCTCGACGTCCAGCATCTCGAGCAGGGTGGCCTTGTCGTGCACCGCCTCGGAGGTGCTCGCATCCACGGCGGACACGGCGGCACCCACCTGGGCCAGCGAATCGGCGCAGGCGAACCCGGCGATGCCCAGGCCCAGCACCCCGAAGCGGAACGGCGACCAATCGGACGTCCGCTCCAGGCCACTGGCGTCGCGCCCGCTCACTTGCCCACCCACTCGGCGTAGAAGAGCGCCATGCCGAGGGCCACGGCCGCGCCCTGGATGAGCCAGAACCGCACCACGATCGTGACCTCCTGCCAGCCCTTCAACTCGAAGTGGTGATGGAGTGGCGCCATGCGCAGCACCCGCTTGCCCGTGAGCTTGAATGATGAGACCTGTGCGATGACGGACAGCGTGATGAGCACGAAGAGCCCGGCGAGGAGCGGCAGCAGGAGCTGCGTGTGCGTGAGCACGGCGAGCGCGGCGATGGCGCCGCCGATGGACAGCGAGCCGGTGTCCCCCATGAAGATGCGGGCAGGTGAGGTGTTCCACCACAGGAATCCGAAGCAGGCGCCCGCGAATGCGGCCGCGAAGACACCCAGGTCGAAGGGATCGCGGACCACGTAGCAGTTCGGCGCGAGATGCTCGGAACAGCGCTGCCCGAACTGCCACACCGCCATGATCGTGTAGCCGGCGAAGGTCATGGTGGCAGCGCCGGATACCAGGCCGTCGAGTCCGTCGGTCAGGTTGACACCATTGGTGGTGGCGGTGACGAGGAACCAGATCCAGAGCAGGAACAGGCCGAGGGGTAGCACGATCTTGGTGTCGCGGATGAAGGAGATGGCCTGGGTGGCGGGCGTGATCTGCTCGTCGTCAGGGAAATGCAGCACCAGCACCGCGAAGGTGATGGCGGCGGTCGCCTGGCCCACGAGCTTGGTGCGCGCCCGCACGCCCGTGGAACGCTGCTTGAAGATCTTGAGGTAGTCGTCGGCCACGCCCACGGCACCCAGTGCGAAGACGAGGAAGAAGGCCACCATCACCGACGGTGTGGGTGGCGTCCAGGTGACGAGGTGCGCGGCCGAGTAGCCGCCCACGACCGCGATGAGGATGGCCAGGCCGCCCATGGACGGGGTGCCCTTCTTCCCTGAGTGCTCCGGGTAGTTGATGCCGTCATGCGATTCCCGGATGGCCTGCGCGTAGCCCCGGCGCTGGAGCAGCCGGATGAGCACGGGTGTGCCCGCCAGGGCCAGGATCATGGCAACCGAACCGGCGATGATGACGAGGCGCACGGCTCAATCCTGCCTTGAACCGGCGGCACGCAGGGCCGCCGCCACACGCTCGAGATGGATGGACTGCGAGGCCTTCACGAGGACGACATCGCCCGGCTGCCAATGGCTCACGACGTGGGCGACGGCGGCCTCGACGTCGGGGACGTAGGTCGACTCGTCGCCCCACGACCCCTCGTTGGTGGCCGCGATCTGCATGATCTTGCCGGCCGGGCCGATGGCCACGAGATGCGAGATGTCGAGCCGCACCACGAGCCGTCCGATGGCGTCGTGCTCGGCCATCGACTCGTCACCCAGCTCCCGCATCTCCCCCAGCACGGCCCAGGTCCGGCGGTTGCGCCCGATCATGGCCAGGGCCCGCAGCGCGCTGCGCATCGACTCGGGATTCGCGTTGTAGGCGTCGTTGATGAGGGTCACGCCATTCGCGAGTTCAATCGGTTCCATGCGCCAGTGGCTGCGCGCGGTGGCAGTGGTGAGCGCGCCGGCGATGGCGGCGACCTCGAGCCCGCAGGCATGACCGATGGCGGCGGCGGCCAGGGCGTTGGCCACATGGTGCTCGCCGAGCAGCTGCAGGCGAACCGGCGCCCGTTCATCGCCGATGTGCAGCCTGAAGGCGGCCCGGGCCATCTCATCCAGCCGGATGTCTGCCGCATGCACGAAGCCCTCGTCGAAGCCGAACTCGACGATCGCACCGGGTGCGAGCGAGGCGAAGTAGCCGGCGAAGCCGTCGTCCCGATTGATGATCGCGGTGCCGTCGGCATGGAGCGCGCTGATGATCTCGCCCTTGCCGATGGCCGTGTCGTCGCGCGTGCCGATGATGCCGGCATGCGCACTGCCGATGTTGAGCACCACGGAGACATCAGGCGGCGCGATGCGGCAGAGGCGCGCGATCTGACCACCGCCGCGCATGCCCATCTCCAGCACGAGGAAGCGGGTCCCCTCGTCCGCTTGGAGCACGGTACGCGGCAGGCCGACCTCGTTGTTGAAGGATCCGACCGGCGCGACGGTGCTGCCCGCGGTCTCCAGCACCTGGGCCACCAGGTCCTTGGTGCTCGTCTTGCCCGACGAGCCAGTGATGGCCACCACGGTGACGTCGGGGAGTCGTTGCAGGTGGGCGCGGGCAATGGCACCGAGGGCGCTGACGGCATCATGCACGACGATGCAGGGCTGCGGCACGCGGCGTTGCGAGAGCACGAGGGCTGCGCCGGCGGCCACGGCACCAGCGGCGAAGTCGGCGCCGTCGAACTGCTCGCCCACGATGGCGACGAAGAGGTCGCCCGGCGCCACCGTGCGGGAGTCCGTGCTGACTCCGTGCACCTCGATATCGGCGTCCGCGAACAGGTCACCACCGACGATGGACGCCAGATCCGAAGCAAGCCACCTCATGCGTCCACACCCAATGCCCGTCGTAGTTCCACGCGATCGTCGAAGGGGTGCACGACGCCTGCGACCTCCTGGCCCGTCTCGTGTCCCTTGCCGAGCACCATGACACAGTCTCCCGCACCGGCGACCGAGACGGCCTCCCGGATCGCTCCGGCCCGGTCACCGATCTCGCGCACGGGCACATCGGGACGGACCCCGGAGAGCACCTGGCGGCGGATCTCGGCCGGGTCCTCGCTGCGCGGATTGTCGTCGGTGACGATCGTGAGGTCCGCCAAGGCAACCGCCGCCGCGCCCATGAGTGGTCGCTTCGCAGCGTCCCGATCACCACCACAGCCGAGCACCACGATGAGGCGACCGGGGGTCGCATCCCGGGCCACGCGCAGCACGCGCGCCACCGCGTCCGGCGTGTGCGCGTAGTCGACGTAGGCGGCGATCCCGCGGTCGTTGGCGATCCGTTCGAAGCGACCCGGCACGGTCACCTCAGCCAACCCCGCGATCGCGGAGCCGAGGTCAGCGCCGAGCGCGTGCACGCAGGCCAGTGCGGCCAGCGCGTTGGCCACGTTGAAGGCGCCGGGCAGCGCCAGCGTCACCGCGGCCCGACCCGCGGGCCCTTGCACCACGAACGTGGTACGCCCGGCGTCGTCGATGGCGACGTCCTGCGCGGACCACTCCGCATCCGCGGAGAGCCCGTACGTGACGTACGGGATCTCGACACTGGCGGCGAGCCGGCGACCCCACGCGTCATCGACGTTGATCACCGCGCGCATCGAGCATCGCGGCTCGAACAGCCGGCGCTTGGCTTCGAAGTAGTCCTCCATGCCACCGTGGAAGTCGAGGTGGTCCTGGGTCAGGCCGAGGAAGGCTGCGACCTGGAAGCGCAAGCCGTCGACCCTATGGAGGCTGAGGGCGTGCGAGGACACCTCCAGGGCGGCCCACTGAGCGCCCACCTCCGCCACCCGGGCCAGAGCAGCGTGCAGGCTGGGCGCCTCCGGTGTGGTGCGCCCGGAGTCGAAGGCGTGTTCGCGGAAGCGCACGCCCAGCGTCCCCAGGACTGCGGTCGGGATGCCGGCGGCCTCCGCGGCAGCTGCGATGCAGTAGGTGGTGGTGGTCTTGCCGTTGGTGCCGGTCACCCCGATGAGCGCAGGTCGAGGACCGGGGTAGATCACCCGCGCCAGTTCGCCCAGGGTGCCCCGCGGGTCGGGGACCACGAGTACGGGGACGGTCAGCCCAGGCAGCAGTTGCGCGCCCTGCTCATCCGTGAGCACCGCCGTCGCGCCATCGGCCACCGCCCGGGCCGCGAAGCGCGCGCCATGGGTTCGGGCGCCGGGAAGTGCCGCGAACAGGTCACCGGGGCGAACCAGTTGTGTGCTCAAGGAGAGGCCAGAGACCGTGCCGGGGTGCGCCGGCAGGCCGAGCACCGTGCACAGATCGGCAATCGGCACCGGGAACGGCGCGGGACGCAGTTCGCTCATGCGTCACTTCCACGTGGTCGGAAGCTTCGGCGCCACACTGCCGCTGGGAGCGACGCCCCACTTCTGCAGCACATAGGTCATGACCTCCTTGAACACCGGGCCGCCGAGGACACTTCCGAAATGACCGTTGTGCGGGTCGGTCAGCGCCACCGCCACCACGAACCGGGGATGGTCCGCCGGTGCGATGCCGATGAAGGACGCCACATACCCACGGTAGCAATGGCAGGCGCTGTCATAGCGTTGCGCGGTGCCCGTCTTGCCCGCCACACGGTAGCCGGGGATGGCCGCTCCGGGCGCCGTCCCCTCGTTGCTCACCACCGTCTCCATCATGGCGCGCACCGTCCGGGCGGTGGCCGCCGAGACCACGCGCACGGAGCTCGATGGCGGTGCGGGGGTGAACCTCCCCAGGGGGTCCAAGGTGCCGGCGACGATCGTCGGCGTGATGCGCACGCCATCATTGGCGATGGTCGCGAAGACCGACGACACCTGCAACGCGGTGACGGACAGGCCTTGTCCGAAGGCCATGGTGGGGAAGGTGAGTGCGGACCAGGTACTCACCGGGGGCAGGATGCCCGCGCTCTCACCGGCCAGCCCCGACCCCGTGCTGGAGCCGATGCCGAACTTCGAGAGGTAGGAGTAGAGCGTGCGCTCCGGCATGCGTGACGCCGCCTTGATGGTGCCGACGTTGCTCGATTGGGCCAGGACACCGGTGAGCGTGAGGTGCTCGACGGGATGCTGCATGTCGTCGTGGAAGGTCGCGACCTTCTTCCAATGCAACACCCAGGGCACGACGAGGTGGTCCGTCGGCTTGGCCAGGCCCTCCTGGATGAGCGCGGACATCGTCATGACCTTGGAGGTCGAACCGGGTTCGTAGACGTCGGAGACCGCTCGGTTGCCCAGATTGGCGGGATCCGCGGTGCGGATGTCGTTGGGGTTGAATGTCGGTGCCGTGGCCATGGCGATGATGTGGCCGTTCGTCGTGTCCAGCACGACCACGGTGCCCGACGCGGCCTTGGCATAGGCGACGCGTTCGGTGATGGCACGTTGGGCGATCCATTGCACGTCGCGATCAAGGGTGAGGCGGATCGAGGTGCCCACCACCGGGTCGACGATGGTCTGGTCGCCGGTGGGGATCATGCGGCTCCCTCCGGCCTGCAGGTACTGCACGCTGCCCGGGGTGCCGCTCAGCAGCGTGTTGAAGGAGTTCTCGATGCCGCCCGCGCCCGTCCCCTGCGCGTTGACGAAGCCGATGATGTTGGCCGCGAGTTCACCCTGCGGGTAGACGCGTCGCGTGGAGGGCTCGGAGAAGATGCCCGCCAGGTTGAGCGCCTCCACGCGCTTGAGGTCTGCGGGCGACACCTCCTTGGCGACGTAGACGAAGCGCCGCGTTCCCGTGAGGTGCTGGGCCAGCGCCGTGGGGTCGGCCCCCAGTACCGGCGCCAGCAGCTGCGCAGTGGCTTGCGGGTTGCGGATCAGTGTCTCATCCGCGGTGATGTTGAACGCGTCCGAGGTCACCGCAAGTGGGACCCCGTTCGCATCCTGGATCTCGCCCCGTGGCGCCGCGATGACGCGGGCGACGGTGCTGTCCTTGATGACCTTGGCGGCGACGGCGGACCCCTGCACCACCTGGATCATGAAGAGCTTGACGAAGAAGGCGGCGAAGACGATGACGGCGACTGCCCGGAGTTGGCGCAGTCGTCGTGCTTGCAGGCGGTTCACGGCGCCTGCTGCGCCGACAGTTCGGTCGCGGCATCACTCGTGGGCTGGACCACCCGGGCCTTCACGGCCGCCGGTGCCATCTGCAACTCGGGGCCGAGCGCCTGGGCCGTCGGCATGAGGCTGCCCACGGAAGTCGGCGTGGTCTCGGGTTGCGCATCCTGCGGCTTGCCCAGCACCTTGTCATCGGCAAGGCGGAGGAACACCGGCGCCGCTGCAGGGACCATGCCCATGGCCCGGGCGCGGGCCTCGAGGTTCCCGGGCGAGGCCAACATGTACAGCGATTGCTGAGCAGCCTGTTGCGCAGCCTCGATGCCGTTGACATCGCGTGTGAGCATTGCCTCCTGGAAGGCGCCCTGGGTGATGGCGACGTTGATGAACAGCGACATCACGAGGCCGGCGACGCCGATGGCCCCCACGAGCAGGGTGAACGACGCGCCGGTGAGCCTGGGCGCAGTGCTGGTGATGAGGCGGAGGGCTGGGTCACGGCGCACGTCATCGGTGATCGCAAAGGCGCTCATGCGGCAGTCCTCTCGATGCATCGCAGGCGCGCCGACGCGGCCCGGGGATTGGCTTCGATCTCCGACGCCGTGGGTGCCTCGGAGCCGCGCGTGACGTTCGCGAACCGGGGCATCGCGTCGGCGGGGACGATGGGCATGTCGGCGGGTGCAGTGATCCGCGTGTGCTCCGTGAAGGCAGCCTTCACGATGCGATCCTCCAGCGACTGGTAGGCGAGCACGGCAACGCGACCGCCCACGTTGATGGCATCCAGGGCCGCGGGAATGGCGCGCTCGAGCACCGCCAGTTCGGCGTTCACCTCGATGCGCAGGGCCTGGAAGGTGCGCTTGGCCGGGTTCCCACCCGTGCGACGCGCCGGCGCCGGGATGACATCACGGATGAGGTCCACGAGGCGCGCACTGTTGCTGAACGGGCTGCGCTCGCGTTCTGCCACGATGCGGCGTGCGATCGCCGTCGCGAAGCGCTCCTCGCCGTAGTTGCGCAGGATGCGGGCGAGGTCGCGAGCCGCGTAGGTGTTGAGCACGTCTGCGGCCGTGAGGCCGCTCGTTGAGTCCATGCGCATGTCGAGCGGCGCATCGGTCGCGTAGGCGAAGCCGCGGTCGCGCTCGTCGAGCTGCATCGAGGAGACACCGAGGTCGAAGAGCACACCGTCGACCTTGGGGAAGCCCAGGGAATCCATGACCTCCGGGATCTCGTCGTAGACCGCGTGCACGAGGTGGATGCGGTCGGCGAAGGGGGCCAACCGCTCCGAGGACAGGGCGAGTGCCCGAGGGTCGCGGTCGATGCCGATGAGGGTGAGTTCCGGGAAGTCACGGAGCATGGCCTCCGAGTGGCCGCCGAGACCGAGGGTCGCGTCGATGGCGACGGCGTTCGGGCGGGAGACAGCGGGCTTGAGCAGGGCAAGGCAACGGTCGAGCAGCACCGGTGTGTGCCTCACGTGTCCCTTCCCCTTCCCCTGGTGGTCATCCCCGACCGTCCGCTCCGGTCCGTTTTCGGCCCCCGGGGAAGTGGAGCCGACGACGGACCGCAGCGGACGGTCACATCGGAGGGATGACCTCGCTGTCGAGCCCGACGAAGCCCGGTTCCTGCGCCGCGAGGTATGTCGCCCACGCGGTGGCGTCCCAGATCTCGACGCGTGTGTCAGCACCGACCACCACGCAGTCACGATCAAGTCCGGCGAACTCTCGAAGTTGTGAGGGCAGGTTGATGCGTCCCTGCTTGTCCGGGACCTCATCGAAGGCACTGCTGAAGAAGACGCGCGTGTAGGCGCGGACGCTCTGGGAGGTCTGGGCGGCTGCGCGCAGGCGCGTCGCGTACTCCTCGAACACCGGGTTGGGCCAGACCACGAGGCAGGCTTCCTGGCCCTTGGTGATGACGACGCCCTCGGCCAGTTCGTCACGGAACTTGGCGGGCAGGATCAAGCGTCCCTTGTCGTCGAGGCGGGGGGTGTGGGTCCCGAGGAACATCCCGCCTCCATTCCGCATTCGCGAGCCTGCTTCTTGGTCGGGAGGCTACTCCATTTCCCTCCACAATCAACCACTTTGCCCCATCTTCTTGCGCGTGTCCTCCCCTACGCCTCCCATTCCCTCCCCACGTCATTCCCGCCCCCTCCGCTCGGTACGACGCTGGACAACCACGGGAGGGCCACTCGGCGTCGCACCCGCACCCCCTCCGCGCGGTACGACGCTGGACAACCGCGGGAGGGCCACTCGGCGTCGCACCCGCACCCCCTCCGCGCGGTACGACGCTGGACAACCGCGGGAGGGCCACTCGGCGTCGCACCCGGGGCTCGTAGGCTCAGGCCATGCCGGAATTGGTGGTGCCCGGTCCGCGCTGGGCGGCGGACTACCGATCGGCGTTGACGGAGGCCGCGGAATGCGGTGAGGCCGTCCCCTGGGACCCGCCGTTCAACTGCAGCGACGACGAGCTGCTCGCCAGCATCGCCCGCGCGGCGTCCGGCATCTGGGGCATGGCGGCGACCGCGCCCAGTCAGTGGTACCGCTGGTGGGTCGACGGCGACCGCTACCTCGGCCGCATCTCCCTGCGCTTCCCGTCCTTCCGCGAGAACGCCGCCCATTACGCATCACACGGTGACATCGGCTACGACGTGCGTCCGTCCGAACGAGGTCATGGCACCGCCACCGTCATGTTGCAGGCGATGCTCGAATTCACGCGGGTCCAGGGCTATGCCGACGCGCTCATCACGTGCGACGAGGACAACATCGCCTCACGGCGCGTGATCGAGAAGGCCGGGGGCACCTACCTGGACACCTTTACGGACGGGGACGACACCGTGCTGCGCTTCCTCATCGCGCTCTGACCCGGCAAGGGCCAGCGAACGTCCCATGACAAACGTCCACAACGGCAGTGAACGCGCACTCCATCCGCGTCCAGGTGGCACGTCACGCCCAGTACGACGCTGCGCGACCATCGCAGGGCTGTGCAGCGTCGCACCGCGAAAGCTCACGCCCAGTACGACGCTGCGCGACCACGCCAGGGCTGTGCAGCGTCGCACCGCGGGTTGGTGTCAGCCGACAAGCGCCGCGTAGCCGGGCTTGACCACCTCGTTGATGATCTGCAGACGCTCCTCGAAGGGGATGAATGCGCTCTTCATGGCATTCACGGTCGCCCACTGCAGGTCGGCGAGCGTCCAGCCGAAGGCGTCCACCAGGCCCTGGAACTCGGAGGACATCGTGATGTTCGACATCAGGCGGTTGTCCGTGTTGACGGTGATGCGGAAGTGCAGATCCTTCAACAGGCCGATGGGGTGCTCGAGCACGGAGGCCGCAGCGGCAGTGTGCACGTTCGAGGTGGGGCACAGCTCGAGGGGGATGCGCCGATCGCGCACGTACGAGGCAAGGCGCCCCAGGACGGGCTTTCCATTGGCGATGGTGATGTCGTCGATGATGCGCACCCCGTGGCCCAGCCGTTCGGCACCGCAGAGCTGGATCGCCTCCCAGATGCTGGGCAGGCCGTAGGCCTCGCCGGCATGGATCGTGAAGTGGGCATTCTCGCGGCGCAGGTAGTCGAAGGCCGACCGGTGCACGCTGGGCGGGAAGCCCTTCTCCGCACCCGCGATGTCGAAGCCGACGACACCGCTGTCCCGGTAGCGCACGACGAGCGACGCCACCTCCTCGGCGTGG
>JAJXSV010000227.1 GCA_021784375.1 Actinomycetes bacterium
GGTCTTCGCCTCGGCCGCCGCCCTCGCGGCCGGTGCCTTCACCATGCCCGTCTATGAGATCTACAAGGTCGGGGAGGACCCGCACTGGTTGCCCGGCCTCGACTTCCTGGGCCACGCCACCGGCCTGCGCGCTGCGGTGATTCCGCACTTCGACAACGCTGAAGGCGGCACGCACGACACCCGTTTCTGCTACGTCGGCGAGCGCCGCCTATCCGCTCTCGAGGCCATGCTGCCCGACGACTGTTTCGTGCTCGGCATCGACGAGCACACGGGAGTGCGCTTCGACCTTGATAGTCAGCGGGTGCACGTGTTCGGCCGAGGCGGTCTGACGGTGCGCATGAACGGCCGCATGTGGGTGGTGCCGACGGGCAGCGAGGTATCCGTGGAGGAGGTCGCAGAGCGCGCTGGCACCCGGCTCACCACCTCGGAAACCTCCCGGCCCGTGGTGTGGGACGACATGGCGCTGCACTCGATGCTGGATGAGGGGCGGGTCGAGGACGCGGTGGATGCGCTCCTGGCTCTGGACGATGTGGAACGGGACCCCGCGACGCGTGCCGCCATGCATGCCGTCATCGTGCATCTGGGAAAGCTGGCTGCCAATCCCAGCCTTGACCTGGCGCAGATCGTGGGGCCCTACATTGAAGCCCTGCTGGCGGCCCGTGGTGCGGCCCGTAAGAACGGCTTCTGGGCGGAGGCCGACGAGATCCGCACCCGCCTCAAGGATCTGCGCGTGACCATCACGGATACGCCCGACGGCTCCAAGTGGTCCATCGACTGAGCGGACTCAGGCCACCTGCACGTCTTCGCACATGTGCAACAAGGTGGAGACCGTGCTGAGGTTGCGCGCGGTGCCATTGCCGAAGCGGAGGAT
This sequence comes from Actinomycetes bacterium, assembly GCA_021784375.1. The sequence continues at coordinate 872 of JAJXSV010000227.1, forward strand.
GTCGGCAGCCAGCTTGCTGCGCGCGAACCCGTGCGGTGTGAGCAGGTAGATCACACGACCGTTGCGCACCGCCTGATCATGCGCAGTCGCGGGCGTGGCGAAGGCCAATGCTCGCGTCAGGGCGTTCTCGGCTTCCGCCGGCTGCGCGTGCATGATGACGTGCACTGAGGTGGGCGCCGCACCTCGGAAGGGCATGGCGCTGACGGCAGCCTGCAATTCTGCCCGCGGCACCACGATCAACGGAACCGACAGATTGAATTGCTGACGCAGCACGGTGTGCACCAGCCGGCCGATGGAATCAGGCGAGGCACCGTCCACCGCCGTGCACACGATGTTGCCGGTCTGGATGTAGGTGCGTACATCGTGCAACCCGGCGGTCGTCAGCGCATTGCGGAGGTCAACCATGGGCAGCAGATTGCGCCCACCGAGATTGACTCCGCGCAGCAACACGACGCAAGCCTGCGCACCCAGCATTCCCCGACCTTCCCTTGCAGCGCATTGTGCCGCGAAGCAGTCGTCGTGTCTGCCCCTTGGACGCGGGGATTTGTGATCACTGTCTCCCGGCATGTGGAGGGGGCGGACCCAGCGGATCCGCCCCCTCCAGCGCCGGGGTCAGTCGAGCATGGCGATGAAGCGCCCGACCACGCCACCGGCGTGGAGCTTGTCGATGGCACCCGGGATCTCATCGAAGGTGATGTGATTCATGGGCGGATTGAGCTTGCCCGTCCGCATGATCTCGTAGATGCCGGCCAGGTCCTCCTTGGTGCCCGACTTGGAGCCGGCGATAGTGAGCTGGTTGATGATGAGCGGGGTGGTGTTGATGGTGGACTCGCCGCGTCCCATGCCCACCTGCACCAGTTTGCCGAATTCGGCCAGGGTCTCGATGGCGGCTGCGGTGGTGACACCGAAGCCGGCGTAGTCGACGATGAGCTCCAGACCCTTGTCCTTGAACTCCGAGATGGACTCGGCGACGCCGCTCAGGCCGATCTCCTCGGCCAGCTTGCGGGTCTCGGGATTCACCTCAGCCGCGTACACCTCGGCACCCGAGAGCACGGCGCAACGGGCACCGATGTAGCCCAGACCGCCCAGACCGATGACGCCCACCTTCATGCCCGCCTTGCAGCCACCCACGGCCATGATGGCGTGGTACGAGGTGAGGCCGGCATCGGTGGCCATGGCGCCGAGGTCGAAGGGCACCTCGTCCGGGAGCTTCACCAGATTGTCGTCGGTGGCGAGCAGTTTGGCCGCGAAACCGCCGTCCCATGAGTAGTAGCCCAGTGCCTCGCCGTTGGACATCACCGGAGCCAAACCGACGCGATCGCCGACCTTCCAGTGCTCCATGCCCTCACCGACAGCGCTGATCACACCGGCGCTCTCGTGACCAAGCGTGCGCGGAAGTTCGGGGTACATGAACATCCAGCCCGGATCGGTGAGCGTGCTGACGTCCGAATGGCACACCCCCGTGGCCTTCACATCGACGACAACCGTGCCCGGGCGAGCCGTGGGCTCCGGAACCTCGTTGCATTCCAAGGGCTTGTTCGTTCCGACGAACTGCCATGCCTTCATAGATTCTCCTTCAGATGTCAGCGCGCGGACGCGAGCTGCGGGTTCGTTTGGGCGAGGCGATGGAAGCCGGGGCGCCGCTCGCTGGCCGGTCGGCCGCCGCATTCAGCATCCACTGCGGCAGCGCTCCCAGGACGGCCTCGATATACAACGCGGCATCGCGGTGGCCGGCGTTGAACCAAGCCCGCAGGATGCCGGCCAGACCCTTACCCAGGTAGGCCGCCTGCATGGCCATGACGACCTCGGCATCGCGCTTGCGATGCGCCGGCAGCAACTGTGGTCGTTCGCGGAAGAGGGCGGCCATGGAGGCGGCGATGTGATTGCTCAGCAGTCCCTCCAGCGCACCGGACGCCTCGGGCGCAAAGCCCTGCTCGTAGACGGCGGCGAAACGCTGCACATGGTCCGCGGTCTGTATTGCGGCCTGACGCCAGAGCTCAGTGAAGTCCGTGCCCGGATTCACGGCATCACCCAGGAAGCTGTGCCGCAGGGCATCGAGGTCTGCGACCAGCGCTTCGCTCAACACCTGCAGCGGGGAATCAGCATGCTTGTAGAAGGTGGCGCGATTGATGCCGGCCTGGCGCGTGAGTTCTGCCACGCTGATGTTGTCGATGGGCGAATGCGCAGCCAGGGTGAGCGCTGCATCACGCAGCTGGCGCTGGGTGCGGACGATCCTGGCGTCGCGGGCCGGCGTCGGCTCCGGGAGATCTTCGGCCATGACCCCAGCCTGCCACCATCCACCAAGTTAAACAACAGGTGTCGCTTATCTCGCTTTCCAGCGGGGTGCTTCGCGCGGCCAGCGGCAGCCAGGTGGCGGAGCGTGGGCGCTGGCGCCACAACCTACGCTCGCGTAACTTACGAGGCGCGGACCGCTCTCGTCACGGAAGGCGGCGCTCGTGGATGCGGAGACGTTGATGACCCTCGATCGACCGTGGCTGGAACAGTACGGGCCCGGCGTACCGGCTGACGCCAGCATTCCGGACGGATCGCTGATCGACATCCTGACCACGGCCGCCGAGTTGGACCCCGGTCGCATCGCCATCGACTTCATGGGTGCCACCACCACCTACGCACAGTTGCAGCAGCAGGTGCTGCGCGCGGCCGAGGCCCTGCGCAGGCATGGCGTCGCGGCCGGTGATCGCGTCGCCATCGTGCTGCCCAACTGCCCACAGCATGTCGTGGCCTTTTACGCCGTGCTGCGGCTGGGCGCAGTCGTGGTCGAGCACAACCCCCTGTACACGCAGCCCGAGTTGGCCCACCAGTTCGCCGACCACCAGCCCCGTCTCATCATCGCCTGGGATGTCATCGCCGCTGCCGCCGCACAGGTGTCCGGAAGCGCCACCGTGATCGCCGTCGACATGAGCCGTTCCCTGCCGCCGCTCAAGCGACTGCTCCTGCGGCTGCCGGTCGCCAAGGCCCGCGCCACGCGCACCGCCATGACCGCGCCCACCCCCGGCCTGCAACGCTGGCATGAATTGGTGGCAGGAGTACCGATGCTCGACGCTGCCGTGCCGGCACCGGGACCCACTGACATCGCCCTCCTCCAGTACACGGGCGGCACCACCGGTGTGCCCAAGGGCGCCATCCTCAGCCACCGCAATCTGGTTGCCAATGCGGCGCAATCGGTGGCCTGGGTGCCCATGCTGAAGCCCGGGGCGGAGACCTTCTACGCCGTGCTGCCGATGTTCCACGCCTACGGACTCACGCTCTGCCTGACCACGGCGGTGATGATGCGCGCCACCGTCGTGCAATTCCCCAAGTTCGATCCCGAGGCCGTCATCGACGCCATGCGTCGACGGCCCTGCAGCTTCCTGCCAGGCGTTCCGCCCATGTATCCACGGTTGGTCGAGGCCGCGCAGCGCAAGGGCGTTGACCTGTCCTCGATCAGGGTGGCACTGGCGGGCGCCATGGCCCTGCCCCCAGCCGTGGTGGAGCTTTGGGAGGCAGCCACCGGCGGCCTGCTCGTCGAGGGCTACGGCATGACCGAGTCCTCGCCCATCTCGGTGGGCAATCCCATCTCCCCCGCCCGCCGCCCGGGGTCCATCGGTGTGCCCTACCCCTCGACCCGGGTGCGCGTGGTGGATCCCGCCAAT
>JAJXSV010000011.1 GCA_021784375.1 Actinomycetes bacterium
CGCCGAGCAACTGCACGGCGTCCGTGGTCACGCGCATCGCCACGTCGCTCGCATGGCACTTGGCCGCGGCTCCGAAGAACGTGAGATCGGGGTCCTCGCGCTCCGACTTGGCAGCCGCGACGTAGATGAGCTGGCGCGCTGATTCGAGCGCCATGGCCATGTCTGCAAGCATGAACTGCACACCCTCGAACTCGGCGATCGCCTTGCCGAACTGGCGCCGCTCCTTGGTGTAGGAGATCGCGAGATCCAGCGCGGCCTGGGCCACGCCCACGGCTTGGGCGCCGATGGTGACGCGGGTGTGGTCGAGGGTCCGCAGCGCGAGCTTCAGCCCTTCACCGGGCTTGCCGATGAGCCGGTCGCTCGGGATGCGGCAGTCCACGAAGTGCAGCTCGCTGGTGGGCGAGCCCTTGATGCCGAGCTTGCGCTCGGGAAGTCCGATGTCGAATCCGGGGTCTGAACGCTCGATGACGAAGGCGGAGATGTTGGCGCCGCGACGCCCCTCCGGATCCGTGACGGCGAACACCGTGAACAGGTCGGCCACCAGGGCGTTCGAGATCCAGGCCTTGGTGCCATTGAGCACGAACTCGTCACCGTCCGCGATGGCGCGCGTGCGCATGGCGGCAGTGTCGGAACCGGCTTCACGTTCCGAGAGTCCGTACGCGAACATCTTCTCGCCCCGCGCGATGGAGCCGAAGTAGCGCTGCTTCAGGTGGTCGGCCCCCGCCAGCGTGATGGGCAGGGTCCCCAACTTGTTCACCGCGGGGATGAGGGAACTGGCCATGCATCCGCGGGCCACCTCCTCGATGACGATGCAGGTCGCCAGCGCGTCGGCGCCCGCGCCGCCGAATTCCTCGGGGATGTGCGGCGCATGGAAGTCGGCGGCGATGAGGGCCTGGTAGGACTGGCGCGGGAAGGTGCTGGTCTCGTCGGCCTCCGCGGCATTCGGCGCGACCTTGGCCTCCACCACCTCGCGCACGGCCGCACGCAGCATGTCGTGCTCCTCACCCAACGTGAAGTACGGGAAATCGTGCATGCGGGCCTCCGGATGACCTCAGGACGAGGGATAGGTGAAGAATCCGCGGCCACACTTGCGGCCCAGCAGGCCGCTCTCCACCATGCGCCGCAGGATCGGGGGCGGCGCATACAGCGCCTCCTTGAACTCCTCGAACATGGAATCGGCGATAGCCGCACAGGTGTCGAGGCCGATGAAGTCGGCGAGGGCCAGCGGGCCCATGGGGTGTGCGCAGCCCTCCTTCATGGCCGTGTCGATGTCCGCCGCAGTGGCGTGGCCCGCCTCCAGCATGCGCATGGCACTGAGCAGGTAGGGCATGAGCAGGGTGTTCACGATGAAGCCCGCGCGGTCGGTGGTGCGCACGATGATGCGGTCGAGCCGGTCGACCGCCAACTGCTCCACGGCGGTGATGGTCGCGGCCGAGGTGAGCACCGACGGCACGACCTCCACCAAGCGCATGACGGGCACGGGATTGAAGAAGTGCAAGCCGATGACCCGCTCCGGGCAATCGGTGTGAGCCGCGATGCGGGCGATCGGCAGCGAACTCGTGTTGGTGGCGAGGATCGCCTTCGACTGTGCCGTCAGCTCGCTCAACCGCTCGAAAACCTGCGCTTTCAGGTGCGGCTGTTCCGGGACCGCCTCCAGGATGAACGCGGCATCGCCGAGCCCCTCCCAGTCCGTGCCGATGGTGAGACGCGACCGGGCGGCGTCCGCTTCCTTCGGCGTCCACTTGCCGCGCTCCACCGCACGCGCCAATGAGCGCTCGATGCGTGTGGCCGCCGAGCGGGCTGCCGCGTCGGATTGCTCGACGACGAGGACCTCGAAGCCGTGGGTCGCACAGACCTCGGCGATGCCGGCACCCATCTGGCCACCACCCACCACGCCGATCATGGACAGCCTCACCGCTCCCTCTCCTGCTACGACCCCTTCGTACCGCATCGACAGCCCCGGTGGAAGCGCACGCCGTTCGGCTTCGCGAAGTGATGGCTGACGGACGGGGAACGGTGTCTTCGCTGCCATCCGGCGACATGCGGCGTTACGCTGAATCGCGCCTCCGGGATGCCAGGACACCACCGTGTCGAGGTCATCGGGATGCGCGGGCTCCGGCAATCCGAGAGGAACTCTTGCGATGGCTCCAGACGTCACTGCTTCGCCGACCCCCTGCTTCCGCGTCATCGACGACGACGGCAGTGTCGTGCTTCCGGAAGGTGCGGACTTCGGCGAACCCGTCGAGGTCGTCGCGCGCCGGCTCTACCGCGACATGGCCCTGGCCCGACGATTCGACCAGGAGGCATTCGCCCTCCAACGCCAAGGGGAACTCGCGTTGTGGTTGCTCTGCCAGGGCCAGGAGGCCGCGCAGGCGGGATCCATCCGGGCGCTCCGCGACAGCGACTTCGTCTTCCCCAGCTACCGCGAGCACGTGGCGGCCATCGCGCGCGGGGTGACGCCGGAGGAGATGCTGCCGCTCTGGCGCGGAACCGCCCACAGCGGATGGGCCCCTGAGGCGCACCACTTCCACATCTACACGTTGGTGCTGGCGACGCAGATGCTCCACGCCGTCGGGTACGCCATGGGTGTGCAACTGGATCGCAGCGACGAGGTCGTCCTCGTGTACGTCGGTGATGGAGCGATGAGTGAGGGCGATGCCAGCGAGGCCCTGAATTGGGCTGCAACGGCTGCCCTACCCATCGTCTTCCTGTGCCAGAACAACGCCTGGGCGATCTCCACGCCGAACGCCAAGCAGTTCAAGGCCCCGCTCCACGAGCGCGCGCGTGGCTTCGGCCTCGACGCACACTTCGTCGACGGCAACGACGCCCTCGCCGTCAACCTGGTCGTGCGGCAGGCAGTGGATCGCGTGCGCGCAGGCGGACCGCCGGCATTCATCGAGGCAGCCACCTACCGCATCGGCGGGCACAGCACCTCCGACGATCCCAAGCGCTACCGGTCCGACGCTGAGGTCGCCGCTTGGTTGGAGCGCGACCCCATCCCGAGGCTCCGTCGCGCCATGGAGCGCGCGGCATTCGCCGATGTCGATTTCTTCGCCGATGTGGACCGCGAGGGCGACCGCCTGGGGGCGCGTGTGCGGGCCGCCTGCCTGGCCCTCGAGCCGGTGCCGCTGTCATCGGTCATGAGGAACACCTTCGTCACAGAGACCCTGGCCCTGCAACGCGAGCGCGAGGAGTACGAGGAGTTCCAGGGGACCTTCGCATGACCACGCTGAACCTCGGCAAGGCCCTGAACGAGGGCCTGCGCGCCGCCCTGGCCTCCGACCCCAAGGTGGTGCTGATGGGCGAGGACATCGGCACGCTGGGAGGCGTGTTCCGCATCACCGACGGGCTGGCGAGCGAGTTCGGCGCCGACCGCGTGCGAGACACCCCCCTCTCGGAATCGGCCATCGTCGGCACCGCGATCGGCCTTGCGCTGCGCGGCTATCGACCAGTGTGCGAGATCCAGTTCGACGGCTTCGTGTATCCGGCGTTCGACCAGATCGTGGCCCACCTGGCGAAGATGCGGGCGCGCACCAATGGCCGGGTGAGCCTGCCCGTGACCATTCGCATCCCCTTCGGTGGCGGCATCAAGGCCATCGAGCACCACAGTGAGTCCAATGAGGCGTACTTCGCGCACACTTCGGGCTTGCGCGTCGTGGTCTGCTCCTCGCCGGGCAGCGCCTACGACATGCTGCGCGCCGCCATCGCGAGCGACGATCCGGTCATCTTCTACGAGCCCAAGCGCCTCTACTGGGACCGCGAGGACGTGAACCTCTCCCGTGACGCGGCTGCCGGCGTCCTCGACACCGCTGCGGTGTTGCGCAACGGCACCGATGTCACGGTGGTCACCTATGGCGCCAGTGTGCGACTCGCGCTGGCAGCCGCTGACATCGCACAGGGCGAGGGTCGCTCCCTCGAGGTCATCGACCTGCGCTCCCTCTCGCCGATCGACACGGACACGGTGAATGCGTCGGTGCGCAAGACCGGGCGGGCGGTGGTGCTCCACGAGGCGCCAACCTTCCTGGGCCTGGGCTCGGAGGTCGCCGCCGCCATCAGCCATGACTGCTTCTACTCGCTGGAGGCGCCCGTGGAGCGCGTCGGCGGCTACAACATCCCGTACCCGCACTCGCGCATCGAGGACGAGTACCTTCCCGACGTCGATCGCCTGCTCGACGCGGTTGACCGGACCTTCGAGGGGTAATCGCCCATGACCGACATCCGCGGCTTCCGCCTCCCCGACATCGGAGAGGGCCTCACCGAGGCCGAGATCCTCAAGTGGCTCGTGCACCCGGGCGAGAGCGTGGTCGTGAACCAGCCCATGGTGGAGATCGAGACGGCCAAGGCGGTGGTGGAGCTTCCCAGCCCCTACGCGGGCACGGTGGTGGCGCTGCTCGCGGTGGAGAACAGCATCGTCGACGTCGGCGCGGAGATCATCACCGTCGACACCGCGGATGCCAGCGCCGTCCGCGCGCCCGAACCGAGCGGACCGGCAGTGCCGGTCCTCGTCGGTGCCGGCCCCTCGGAGCATCGCACTGCGCGCCGGGTGCGCCGCACGGCCGCCGCCGTCACTCCGCCGACCGCCGCACCGGCCACTGCAGCGGTGCGCACTCTCGCGGCGCCACCCGTGCGCGCGCTGGCCAAGGAACTGGGCGTGGATCTTCGCAGCGTGCAACCGAGTCGCGCGGACGGCCGGGTGCGGCGCGAGGACGTCTTGGCCGCCGCGCGGGCCGTCGTGGTGACGCCAGCGCCGGTCCCGCCGCCGCCGCTGCAGGACATCCCGGGTGCCACGCGCACGCCGATCCACGGCATCCAACGCGTCATGGCGGACGCCATGGTGCGCAGCGCCTTCACCGCCCCCCACGTCACCGAATGGGTGTCCGTGGACGTCACCGACCTGCTTCACGTCATCGACTTCGTGCGCCATGAACCCGGTTCCAAGGGTTACAGCATCACGCCACTGCTCTTCGTCTCCCGCGCGCTCATGCGGGCGGTCTCGCTGTACCCGCAGGTGAATGCATCATGGGATGCGACGCGCAACGAGATCGTGCAATTCGCCGACGTGAACCTCGGTATCGCCACCGCCACCCAGCGCGGCCTCATCGTGCCGAACATCAAGGCGGCGCAACGCCTCGGCATACTCGACCTGGCGGGTGCGCTGCGAAGCCTGGTGGCCCGGGCGCGTGCCGGTCAGACCACGCTCGCCGAACTCACGCACGGCACCATCACCATCACGAACATCGGCGTCTTCGGGGTCGACGGCGGCACCCCGATCCTGAACCCGGGCGAGGGCGCCATCCTCTGCATGGGACAGGTGCGCGACATGCCGTGGGTGGTGGATCGCGAGATCGTCGTCCGCTCAGTGATGGTCATCTCGCTGTCCTTCGACCACCGCCTGGTCGACGGCGCCCTCGGTTCGCGGGTGCTGGGCGAGGTCGCGCGCGGTTTGGAGCGACCCACATTGCTCCTGAGCGACGCCGAATTCGGCGGTGCCACATGACGTTGCACGTGCCGTCACGGGCACTGCGCGTGGTCACAGCGGCATCGCTCTTCGATGGCCACGATGCGGCCATCAACATCATGCGCCGCCTCCTCCAGGCGCAGGGGGCCGAGGTGATCCACCTCGGGCACAACCGCTCGGTCGAGGACATCGCCATCGCCTGCGAGCAGGAGGACGCCGATGCGGTCGCCGTCAGCTCCTACCAGGGCGGGCACATCGAGTTCTTCAGCTTCCTCCTCGAGCAACTGCGTGCGCGCGGGCTGGGCCATGTGCGGGTCTACGGCGGCGGAGGCGGGACCATCGTCGCGGACGAGGTGGCACTGCTGCAGCGGTTGGGCGTCGCCCGCATCTTCACACCCCAGGACGGCCAGCGCCTGGGCCTGGCGGCGATGGTGAACACGATCATCGCCGAGACCGACCGTCCACGTACCGAGGCCGCAGTGGATCCGGAGTCACTGGTGCAGGGCGGCACCCGCGCGCTGGCGCGCGTCATCAGTGCGCTCGAGGAACGCAGCCTCGATGCGGAGCGCCTGGGCCACCCGGTCCGAGGACTGGTCCTGGGTATCACGGGCACCGGTGGATCGGGCAAGTCCTCGCTGTCCGATGAACTGTTGCGGAGGTTTCGGATCGACCAGGCGGATCGCCTCCGGGCTGCGGTGCTGGCGGTCGACCCCACGCGTCGGCGAAGCGGTGGTGCGCTGCTCGGAGATCGCATCCGGATGAACGCGCTCGGCGACGGCCGGGTCTTCTTCCGATCGATGGCCACCCGCGGCAGCGAGAGCGAACTCCCGCAAGCGCTGCCCGCAGCCATCGACGCCTGCCGGGCCGCTGGCTTCGACCTCATCATCGTGGAGACACCGGGTATCGGGCAGGGCGACTCCGCCGTGACGGGCCTCGCTGACGTGTCGCTCTACGTCATGACCGCGGAGTACGGGGCGGCGTCCCAACTCGAGAAGATCGACATGTTGGACTACGCCGACGTCGTGGCCGTCAACAAGTTCGAGCGCCGCGGCTCCGAGGATGCGCGGAGGGCCGTCGCCCGACAGCTCCTGCGCAACCGCGAGGCCTTCTCCTCGTCCTGGGAGGACATGCCGGTGTTCGGCACCTCCGCAGCGAGCTATGACGACGACGGCGTGACGGCGCTCTACCAGCACCTGCGTGATCTCCTGGCGGCCAAGGGGCTGGACGTACGGGAGGGAGCCCTGGCCCACGTGGAGGGCAAGGTATCGACCGGGTTGTGGACACCGATCCCCGGTGAGCGCGTCCGCTACCTCTCGGAGATCGCGGACACCGTTCGCGGCTACCACACCCGGACCGACGAACTCGTGGCGTTGGTGCGCCGTCGGGAGTTGCACGATCGGGCCGTGGCGCTACTCGGCGTGGATCACGCTTCGCTGCCCGCACTGGCCGAGGCCCGGGATGCTGCGGACGCGGCCCTCGATGCGCGCACCAAGCGGATCCTCGCCACCTGGCCGAGTGTCGTGGAGTCGTACGCCGGGGATGAGCGCGTGGTGTCCGTCCGCGACCAGGAACAGCGCACACCCCTGCGCCGCACCACCCTGTCGGGCAACCGCATTCCGCGCGTCGCGGTGCCCCATTTCGACGACGACGGCTCCTTGCTGCGCTTCCTGCGCAAGGAGAACCTGCCCGGCTTCTTCCCCTTCACCGCCGGTGTGTTCCCGTTCCATCGCGAGCACGAGGACCCCACGCGCATGTTCGCGGGCGAGGGCGACCCCTTCCGCACGAATCGTCGCTTCCACCTCCTGTCCGAGGGCCAGCCGGCCACCCGCCTGTCCACGGCCTTCGATTCGGTGACGCTGTACGGACGCGATCCGGACCCGCGACCCGACGTCTACGGCAAGGTGGGCACTTCCGGCGTCTCCGTCGCGACACTCGACGACATGAAGGCGCTCTATGCGGGCTTCGACCTCTGCTCGCCGTCGACGTCGGTGTCGATGACGATCAACGGGCCCGCACCGACCATGCTCGCGTTCTTCCTGAACACCGCGATCGATCAGCAGCTCGAGTCATTCCGGGCCCGCGAGCAACGCGAGCCGGACGAGCACGAGCGCGCGGCCATCGAGGCCTTCACGCTGGCGAACGTGCGCGGCACCGTGCAGGCGGACATCCTCAAGGAGGACCAGGGGCAGAACACCTGCATCTTCTCCACGGAGTTCTCCTTGAAGATGATGGCCGACGTCGAGGAGTGGTTCATCGCCCACGACGTGCGCAACTTCTACTCGGTGTCGATCTCGGGGTACCACATCGCGGAGGCGGGTGCGAATCCCATCAGCCAATTGGCGTTCACGTTGGCTAACGGGTTCACCTATGTCGAGCTCTACCTCGCGCACGGCATGCGCATCGACGACTTCGCCCCGAACCTCTCGTTCTTCTTCTCCAACGGCATGGACGCCGAGTACACCGTGCTCGGTCGGGTGGCGAGGCGCATCTGGGCCATCGCCATGCATGAGAAGTACGGTGCGAATGAACGCTCGCAACGGTTGAAGTACCACATCCAGACCTCGGGTCGCTCACTGCATGCGCAGGAGATGGCATTCAACGACATCCGCACCACGCTGCAGGCGCTGAACGCCGTGTACGACAATGCGAACAGCCTCCACACGAACGCCTATGACGAGGCCGTGACCACGCCGACCGCCGAGTCCGTGCGACGGGCCATGGCCATCCAACTCATCATCAACCGGGAGTGGGGTCTGGCGATGAACGAGAATCCCCTGCAGGGCTCATTCATCGTCGACGAGCTCACCGATCTGGTGGAGGAGGCGGTGCTGCTCGAGTTCGACCGCCTCACGCAACGCGGGGGAGTGCTCGGAGCCATGGAGTCCGGCTACCAGCGAGGGCGCATCCAGGACGAGTCGATGGTCTACGAGCAGCGAAAGCACGACGGCACGCTGCCCATCATCGGGGTGAATACCTTCCTGGCGGCGGACACCAAGGGCGAGTCCGGCCCCCTGGAACTCGCGCGCGGCACCGAGGATGAGCGGCAGTCGCAGTTGGCGCGCCTCGCGGGATTCCAGGCCCGGCATGCCGAGGAGGCGACCGCCGCCCTCCGGGCCCTGCGGCATTCCGCGGCTCGCGGGGAGAACCTGTTCGCTGCCCTGATGCGCGCTGCTCGCGTCTGCTCGCTCGGCCAGATCACCGACACCTGCTTCGAGCTCGGGGGCCAGTACCGCCGCAACGTCTGACCACGGCTTGCGGGGTGCGCGAAACAGGCCGACTCAAGGCGCCCGGTTGACTACGCCCCCGCGGTAGTCAAGGCGGCCTGAGACGGCCCGTTAGGCGGACGCTAGCCGCATTCCCCGCGGGAATCGACCGCCGAAGGCCCCTTTCCCGCGGATTGGGATGTGGCAGATGTCGCGCGTGTCGCTCACGCGAGGTCGTCGACGACCTCGATGGTCTGGAAGCTGCGGTCGCTGCAGTAGGACACGCGACCGATGCGGCCGGCCAGCCGGATGGCCTCGACCAGTTCCCGCGTCACCCGCTCTCCCGGGGCCAACAGCGGCACGCCGGGCGGGTACGGCACGAACTGCTCCGCCGAGACATGCCCGATGGCGTCGTCCATGGCCACCCGACGCCGCTTCGCGAACAGCGCCTGCCGAGGCGCCACGACGACCTCCGGGCGGATCTGCCAGAGCGCGGTCGGCATCGGCTCGCGAGCCGGGCCGCGCAGCCGCTCGATGATGCCCGCCACCTTCTCGGCCATGCCGATGATGAATGCGGACTCATCGACGATGGACACGCTCATCACCAGCGAATCGGTGTCCGCGGACTCCACTCCGTGGCCCTCGGACCACAGGGCCGCGCCCACGGCGACCCCGGTCACGCCGGTCCGAGGCAGCCACAGCGTGATCTTCAGGGGATCGACGAGGGAGCCGATCTCCGCGTCATCGATGACGACCAGGCCCGGGACCTGGCGCAGCAGGTGCTTCGCCGCATCCGTGGACTCGATGGCCCGGGCGATGGCGTCGGCCCCGTGCACCTCCATGATCGCCCGCGTGGCGTCGATGGACGCGAGGAGCGTCGCGGACGGGGAGGTCGTCATCGTGAGGTCCACTGCGCGGTCGAGGCGCTTGGAGTCGACGAAGTGCCCGGATGTGGAGACGATCGCCGTCTGCGAGTAGCCCATGAGCGCCTTGTGGATGCTGGTGACGACGAGGTCCGCGCCCTGCGCGATGGCGCCGGCGTGCACCTCATGCATCCAGTCGAGGTGTGCGCCCCACGCCTGGTCGACGACGAGCGGCACGTTGAGCGCATGCGCTGCGGCGGCCAGGCCCCGCACCTGCGACATGGTGCCGACATACGCGGGGGATGTCACGGAGATGGCCGTGATGTCGTCGGGCAGGCCCGCCAGCGCCGAGGTCGGCACGCCGATGGGCAGGCCGAACTCGGGATGCAGGTCCGGGAACACCCAGACCGGGAGGCCACCGCTGAGCTGCAGACCGGCGAGCGCACTGCGATGCGAGGTGCGATCCACCGCGATGCGTCGGCCGTCGGAGGCCGCGGCGAGGAGCGCCGCGATGTTCCCCTGCGATGATCCGTTCACGAGGAAGCGCGTGTGTGCGGCGCCGATGGCGGCGGCGTAGAGCGCCTCCGCATCCTCGTCGTAACCGTTCGTGAAGTGGTTGTCGTCGGCGCCGCCCTGCAACGGCAGGTCGTCGCGGATGACGTCGTGGAGGAGGTCGAAGCCCAGCGGCTGCGGCCCGCTGCCGATCTCGAGCTCGGTGTACCGGTTCTTGTGGCCAGGGATCTGCATCGGTCTACGCCGCAGCGCCCGTCCCGCTCGTAGTGCATCAAGCAGCGGAGTGCGCGGTGCGTCCATCGATGTCCCTTCAATCGCGCAAAGCGTAGGGCCTTCGCAGGCCGTCCAATATGCGAGACGCGGGATGACGACATGTGGACGGTGGGCTACTCTGCACTCCGTGCACAACCTTGTAGTAGTTAGTTAGCGCGCGGCCTACGCCAAGCGGTCTACCGCGCGCACCCTCCGAAGCCTCCGGCCGGGGGGTTTTTTGTTGGGCTACAACGGAAACCACAGCACAGGAAGGAATACACCATGGGCGAGCAAATGACGGGCGCACAGAGTCTGATCCGTTCACTGGAGCAGGCGGGCGTAACCGACCTGTTCGGCATTCCCGGCGGTTCCATCCTCCCCGCGTACGACCCACTCATGGATTCGACGCAGATCCGACACATCCTGTGCCGGCACGAGCAGGGCGCCGGACATGCGGCCCAGGGCTATGCCGTGGCGAGCGGCCGCGTGGGCGCGTGCATCGCCACCTCGGGGCCGGGTGCCACCAACCTGGTGACGCCGATCGCCGACGCGCACATGGACAGCGTGCCGATCGTCGCCATCACCGGCCAGGTGAACTCCACTGCCGTAGGCACGGACGCCTTCCAGGAGGCCGACATCCGCGGCATCACCATGCCCATCAGCAAGCACTCGTACCTCATCTCCGACGCGCGTGACATCCCGCGCGCAGTGGCCGAGGCCTTCCACATCGCGGGTACCGGCCGCCCGGGTCCGGTCCTCGTCGACATCACCAAGGACGCACTCAACGCGCGCACGGAGTTCGAATGGCCGGAGTCACTCGACCTCCCCGGCTACCGTCCGGTGACCAAGCCGCATTCCAAGCAGGTCCGGGAAGCGGCTCGCTTCATCCTCGAGTCGTCGCGCCCCGTGCTCTACGTGGGCGGTGGCGTCATCCGGGCCAAGGCTGCGCCTGAACTCACGCGGCTGGTGGAACTCACCGGTATCCCGGTGGTGACGACGCTCATGGCGCGCGGTGCGCTGCCGGATTCCCACCCGCTGCACCTCGGCATGCCGGGCATGCACGGCACGGTGGCAGCGGTCGGCGCCATGCAGCGCAGCGACCTGCTCATCACCCTCGCCGCCCGCTTCGATGACCGCGTCACCGGCAAGCTGTCGTCCTTCGCGCCCGATGCCAAGGTCATCCACGCCGACATCGATCCCGCGGAGATCGGCAAGAACCGCGAGGTCGACGTGCCCATCGTCGGCGACATCCGCGAGGTCATCAGCGAGCTCATCGCCGTCCTCGAGGCGGAGCGCGCCAACGGCAACACCGGCGACTACTCCGAGTGGGTGCAGCAGACCATGGCCTGGAAGGCCAAGTACCCCGCCGGCTGGGAGGAGTTCAGCGACGGCAGCCTGGCGCCGCAGTACGTCATCCAGCGCCTCGGTGCCCTCTCCGATGACGACACCATCTTCACTGCTGGAGTCGGACAGCACCAGATGTGGAGCGCGCACTTCCTCGACTTCAAGAAGCCTGCGACGTGGATCAACTCCGGCGGCTTGGGCACCATGGGATTCGGCGTCCCATCGGCCATGGGCGCCAAGGTGGCACAGCCCGGGCGCACGGTGTGGGCCGTCGACGGTGATGGCTGCTTCCAGATGACCAACCAGGAACTCGTCACCTGCGCGATCAATGAGATCCCGATCAAGGTGGCGCTCATCAACAACTCGTCGTTGGGCATGGTGCGCCAGTGGCAGACGCTGTTCTACAACGAGCGCTACTCGAACACGGACCTGCACAGCTACCGCATCCCGGACTTCGTGAAGCTCGCGGAGGCCTACGGCTGCCACGGCCTCCGTTGCGAGTCGCCGGCCGACGTCGACAAGACGATCAAGCTGGCGCAGTCCCTGAACGACGCACCGGTCGTCATCGACTTCGTGGTGCACCGTGACGCCATGGTGTGGCCGATGGTCGCAGCGGGCACGAGCAATGACGACATCAAGATCGCGCGCGGCATGGCGCCCGAGTTCGAAGCTGGAGAGTGAACATGAAACGCCACACACTTTCTGTCCTGGTGCAGGACGAGCCCGGCGTGCTGGCGCGCGTCGCCGCCCTCTTCGCACGTCGTGGCTTCAACATCGAGAGCCTGGCCGTCGGCAACACGGAGCTCGAGGGCATCTCGCGCATGACCATCGTCGTCAACGTCGAGGATTCGCCGCTCGAGCAGGTCACGAAGCAGCTGAACAAGCTCATCAACGTGCTGAAGATCGTCGAGCTCGATACGCACCAGTCGGTCGAGCACCAGCTCATCATGGTGAAGGTGCGCGCCGAGCAGGACACGCGCTCACAGGTCATCGAGGTGGCTGAGCTCTTCCACTGCAAGATCGTCGACGTCTCGCCGGAGTCCATCGCCATGGAGGCCACCGGAACGCACGACAAGATCGAGACCCTGCTCAACATGCTCGCCCCGTACGGCATCAAGGAACTCGTGCAGTCGGGCGTCGTGGCACTCGCGCGAGGTCCCCGATCCATCACCGACCGACAGGGCAAGTGAGCATGCTCGTGCGTCGCCAGGCGCCGCGCGGCATCGATGCGACTGCCACGCGGCCCGGGTCCGAACGGCCCGAGGTCCGCGAACCGAAGACCACCTCCATCAGTACGATTCAGCCTCACAGATAGCAGGGGAGCACCGAAATGGCCGAAATGTTCTATGACAAGGACGCCGACCTTTCCATCATCCAGAACCGCGTCGTCGCCATCATCGGCTACGGCTCACAGGGCCACGCGCATGCGCTCTCGCTGCGCGACTCGGGCGTCGACGTGCGCGTCGGCCTCGCCGAGGGTTCGAAGAGCCGCGCCAAGGCCGAGGCCGAGGGCCTGCGCGTCGTCGACCCGGCGACCGCCGCGGCCGAAGCCGACGTCATCATGATGCTCGTGCCCGACCACGTGGCCCGCAAGGTGTACGCGGAGTCGGTCGAGCCGAACCTGCAGGCCGGCGACGCGCTGTTCTTCGCGCACGGCTTCAACATCCGCTTCGGCTACATCAAGCCGCGCGCGGACATCGACGTCTGCATGGTCGCTCCGAAGGGCCCCGGTCACCTGGTGCGCCGTGAGTACCAGGCCGGGCGCGGCGTGCCGGTCATCGTCGCCGTCGAGCAGGACGCCACCGGCAATGCCTGGGCGCTGGCGCTCTCGTACGCCAAGGGCATCGGCGGCCTGCGGGCCGGCGGCATCAAGACCACGTTCACCGAGGAGACCGAGACCGACCTGTTCGGCGAGCAGGCAGTGCTCTGCGGCGGCGCTTCGGCGCTCGTCCAGGCCGGTTTCGAGACGCTCGTCGAGGCCGGCTACCAGCCCGAGGTGGCCTACTTCGAGTGCCTGCACGAGCTCAAGCTCATCGTCGACCTCATGTACGAGGGCGGCATCGCCAAGCAGCGTTGGTCGGTCTCCGACACGGCGGAGTTCGGCGATTATGTCTCCGGGCCTCGCGTCATCGACGCCTCGGTGAAGGCGCGCATGAAGGACGTCCTCACGGACATCCAGACGGGCGTGTTCGCCAAGCGCTTCATCGACGACCAGGACGCCGGGGCCCCCGAGTTCAAGGCCCTGCGTGCCAAGGGCGCGGCGCACCCGATCGAGGCCGTCGGCAAGGAACTGCGCAAGCTCATGAGCTGGGTCAAGTCGAGCGACAGCGACTACGTGGAGGGCAAGGCTGACCGCTAGGTCGGGCAATGTTGACGATGAGGGCCCCGGGCAACCGGGGCCCTCATCGCATTCCGTCCCCGATCGGTCCGGTGCGACGCTGTGTGACCGCGGGGTGGCGTTGTGGCGTCGCACCGGTTCGTGGTGTGTGTGGTGCGACGCTGTGTGACCGCGGGGTGGCGTTGTGGCGTCGCACCGGTTCGTCGCCGTCATCCACCGGCCCTTGGCAAGCCCGGTAGTCCACCCGACCCCCGCGCGGAGGCGGTGTCCTGTCAGGGGTCCGCGCTGGCATGAGCGGCATGCGATCACTCGACCCGACACTGCTGCGACTGGCCAACACGCAGGCAGGCGTCCTGACCACGACCTCGTTGGCCGCTGCAGGCTTCCGGCGCCGTGACATTGACTTGCGCGTGCGAAGGGGTGAGTGGCAGTGGCTGACGCCGAACGTGGTGCTCATCCAGGCGACGCCTCCTCCTCGCGTGGCCCGATTGACGGCAGCCGGACTGCATTACGGTCACTGCATCCTCGGCGGATCTTCGGCATTGGAGATGTGCGGCCTGCCTGAGCCGCTTGACGGCCGCATCCATCTGGTCGGACCGCACGCGGGCCGCCTGGCGCCGCTCTCGGGCGCGGTGCTCCACAGTGCGAAGGATCTGCCGGCGCCAACACGGGATGAGACGCGCGTTGACCCGGTTCGCGCCGTGGTGCAGGCCCTCACCTGGGGTTCGAGCCGACGCTCCTCGATCTTCCAGGCGCTGTGGGCCATCCAGCGTGGCTTGGTGTCATTCGAGGCTGTGCAGTCCGCCGTTCGTGAGGTGAAGCGCAGCCCCGGATCTGCCGAGCTTCGCAAGCGGTTCGCTGCCATCGAGCCTGGTGTGCACTCCATGCCAGAGTACGAATTCGCCGCGCTCTGCCGGAAGCGTGGACTGCCATCCCCCCAACGCCAACGTCAGCGTCGTGATGCGTCTGGACGCACTCGCTACACGGATGTCGAGTGGACGGTGGGTGGACGGTCCCTGGTTGTGGAGATCGATGGGCGTGGGCATCTGGATGCCGCGGTGCAACTCGACGACCAACGGCGCGCCAACGACCTCGCGCTGCAAGGCGCCGTCGTCATTCGCGTACCCGGACTCGCCTTGCGGATCGATCCGGAGCCCTACCTGCTGCAGGTGGAGCGCGCCCTGCGCTCGCTGCAGCGAGGCGAACGCGGTGTCGCCTGATGATGACGCCGCAAGTCCCCAGCATCCCGTTGCGCACTGCCCTTCTGCGCGGTGCGACGCCACATCGCCATGGCGCGGTCGTGCAGCGTCGTACTGCAGAACGGTCTGCGCGGTGCGACGCCACATCGCCACGGCGCGGTCGTGCAGCGTCGTACTGCGGGAGGGGGGAGCGTCAGCGGCGGTGCAGGTGGTGGTCGCAGAACGCGACAGCGCGGGCCACGATCGGTGCGCAGTCGACGGTGGTGAAGGCGTGATCGCCGCCCGCGACGACATCGAGCTCGCAGTGGTGCCCGGCGCCAGTCATCGCGGCGAGCATCCGCTCGCTCTGCGACAGCGGCACCAACTCGTCCGCATCGCCATGCTGCAGGAGCATGGGAGCCGGCCCGCTGCCCCCGACGTGGTGCAGCGGGCTCGCCAGACGTGCGAGATCCGGTCGCAGGTCCACCCGCGACCCGATGAGGTGGTCCTCGGGACCCCAGGCGCGATCGCCGGCGGCGGTCCCCGGTTGGGCGCCGAGTTCCACCGGCGGATACCACAGCACGCAGGCGTCGACCTGCGAACTCAGGTTGAGACCTCCCACCGTGCCGACGAGATCGGGATCCGTCGGATTGAGGCCCAGGAAGGCGGCGAGGTGCCCACCTGCGGACTCTCCGAGTACGGCGATGCGCGAGACGTCGATGCCGAGTTCTCTGCCGTAGGCGCGTATCCAGCGCACGGCGGCAAAGCAGTCGTGCAGGCCCATGGGGAAGGAACCCTCAGCTGCGTAGCGATAGTCCACACTGGCGAAGGCATAGCCAGCATCGACGAAGCCCTTGCGAATGGCCGCATGCGGATGCGCCACGTCGTCGAGGTGGTGGCTGCCCGCGATGAAGGCGCCCCCGTGGATGTAGATGAGTACCGGTGCGCCAGCGCCGGCCGGGACGTGGAGGTCCATGCGCATGGGCCGCCAACCCAGCGAGACGCCGTATGCGATGTCGAAGCAGTCCCGGCTGCCGTCGGCATGGTGCTCGATGCGGTACATCCCATCCGACGGCCGTACGTGACCTCCGCGGAAGAACACCGGCACGGAATCCGGGGCACCGCTCACAATCGGTGGCCTGACGGTGTTGTCGGTCATGCGAGTCCCCTCATCGCGATCCCCGCCCTTCCCGGTTCGGGAACGGGACGACGCGAGTCCGCGCATCGCGTTCGCATCCTTGTCGCCGGTTGGGGAACGGCGCAACGCGGAAGCCCGCAACGATGTGGCGTCCATGCCCAGTTGCGAACCCGAGAACGCGGAAGCCCGCAACGATGTGGCGTCCGTGCCCAGGCGAGAACCCGACAATTCGAGTGCCCGCAGCGTGCTCACGCACCAGCCGCGGCGGGATCCACGCCAACCGCGTCCGCGCGGCACCCTCAGCGCACAGGCCGGTTACACCTTGGCGACGGCCGGCCCCGCTGCTTCGGCGGATTGCGGCCACCCCCGCGCGAAGGCGGTGGCGATGACCGACGCGAGCAGGATGGCCATGCCCATGTGCAGCGCGGGGTTGCCGCGCAGGGCGGAGAGCCCGGCTGCTATGACGCCCGCGGTGAGCATCTGCAGCAGGCCCGAGAGTGCGGCGGCGGAGGCCGCGCGATGCGGGAAGGGATGGAGCGCGAGCGTGAGACCGTTGCCGAAGAGTGCGCTCACAGTGCCCGTCGCGGCAGCGAGAGGAACCAGGACGAGGGGGAGGGGTGCATTGGCGGCGATGGCGATCACGAGCAGGATCGAGGCACCGAGCTGAGCGACGGCGAACACCCGCAGCGCTCGCTCCACGCCGAGGCGCGGCAACAGGCGCATGTTGACCTGCGAGGCGATCACCATGGCGAGCGAGTTCAGGCCGAAGAGCAGCGCGAAGACGGTCCGCGACATACCGTAACGACCGATGAGCACGGCCGGAGAGGAGGAGATGAAGGCGAACAGCGCCATGGATCCGGCACACATGACGATGGCCGCGCGGCGGAATTCCGGCTGGCGCGAGATCTCAGCGAAACCCTTGAAGGCCAACAGGAATCCGTGATCGGTGCGGCGCTCCGGGGGAAGGCTCTCGGGCAGGGTCATGGCGCCAAGCCAGGTGTAGACGCCGAACGCGGCCAGGGCGATGAAGATCCACTGCCACTCACCGAAGTGCAGGATCAGCGCCCCCAGCGATGGCGCGACCGCGGGCGCCACCGC
The DNA here is from genome assembly GCA_021784375.1 of Actinomycetes bacterium. Next base: position 17,386 of record JAJXSV010000011.1, read on the forward strand.
GAAGACCACGCCCATGGCCGTCATCATGCGCGCCATATCGATGCCGCTGTGCTGATCCCGGACCATGGCGCGGGCGATGGTGATGCCGGCCGAGCCGCCCATGGCCTGCAGGAAGCGCCAGAGCATGAGCACGGGGAGCGTGGTGGCCGTCGCGCAGAGCAGGGAGGCGCCCACGAAGACGGCGAGGCCCACGAGCAACGGTCGCTTCCGGCCGAAGCGGTCCGAGATCGGCCCGTAGACGAGCTGGCCGAGGCCCATGCCGAAGCTGAACGCGGTGAGCGTGAGCTGCACGTTCGCCGTCGTCACAGACAGGGTCCGAGCCACCGAGGGGAAGGCAGGGAGGTACATGTCGGTGGACATGGCGCCGAACATGGTGAGTGATCCCAGCACGATGAGCAGGCGGATGCGGCTGGGATTCACGGGGGGCATGACGGGACCGTAGCCCGCAGGCCCGCCCCGCCCGCCTACCGGTCGGACGTTGCCATGGCTTGCCACCGCCCCCGGCCAGTCGTAGCCAGGAGCGCACAACAATCCACCATGTGGACGCTTGTGAAAGTTTTCACAAGCGTCCGATACAGTTCCGCTGACCGTCGCCACCGACCTCCGGAGACACCATGGCAAAGCCGATCGTCCTCATCGCCGAAGAACTCTCACCCGCCACCCTCGATGCCCTCGGCCCCGACTTCAGCATCCGCAACGTCGACGGCACCGACCGTTCGGCACTCCTCGCCGCCGTCAAGGACGCCGAAGCGTTGCTCGTCCGTTCCGCGACCCAGGTCGACGATGAGGTCCTCGCGGTGGCCAGGAACCTCAAGGTGGTGGCGCGCGCCGGAGTCGGGCTCGACAACGTGGACGTGAAGGCCGCCACCACTGCCGGCGTCATGGTGGTGAACGCACCCACCTCCAACATCACATCCGCGGCCGAGCTCGCGGTGGGCCTGCTCCTCGCGTCCGCCCGTCACATCGTGCCCGCCAACCTGGCCCTCAAGAACGGCAAGTGGGCGCGCTCCAAGTTCACCGGCGTCGAGATCAACGACAAGGTGGTCGGCATCGTCGGCCTCGGTCGCATCGGCATCCTGGTGGCGCAGCGACTGGCGCCCTTCGGGGTCCAGCTCGTCGCCTACGACCCCTATGTGCAGCCCGCCCGGGCCTCTCAACTCGGCATCAAGATGGTGTCGCTCGACGAGTTGCTCGAGCAGTCCGACTTCATCACCGTGCACCTGCCCAAGACGGCCGAGACGGTCGGCCTCATCGGCGAGGATGCCCTGCGGAGGGTGAAGCCGACCGTGCACATCATCAATGCCGCGCGCGGCGGGATCGTCGATGAGGCTGCGCTCGCTCGAGCCCTGGAGGAGAAGCGCGTGGCCGGAGCCGGCCTCGACGTGTACGCCAAGGAACCCTGCACCGATTCCCCGTTGTTCGCCTTCGACAACGTCGTGGCCACGCCGCACCTCGGCGCATCCACCGACGAGGCGCAGGAGAAGGCCGGCATCGCCGTGGCCAAGTCGGTGCGGCTCGCACTCTCCGGGGAACTGGTGCCGGACGCCGTCAACGTGCAGGGCGGCGTGCTCGCTCCCAGCGTCAAGCCCTACCTCGCGCTGGCGGAACACCTGGGTGTCATCGCCGCCATGCTCGCCCCCAACCCGGTCGCCCGCGTGGCCGTGGAGATCTCCGGGGAGCTGTCGCAGGAGGACGTGCGAGTGCTCGAGCTCTCAGCGCTCAAGGGCGTGTTCGGTGCCCTCATGAACGACCCGGTGTCGTACGTGAACGCCCCCCTCATCGCCAAGGAGCGCGGCGTCGAGACCAAGCTCACCAAGAAGAGCGAGAACGACGAGTACCGCTCGCTGCTCCGTATCCGACTCGACACCATGGGTGGCCAGCGCGTCACCGTCGGTGGCACCGTGGCCGGGCCGCGCAAGATCGAGAAGCTGGCCGAGATCAACGGCGCTGAGATCGATGTGCAGATCGGGACCCACCACGCCTTCTACTCCTACGCGGACCGCCCGGGCGTCATCGGCGTCATCGGTCGCATCCTGGGCGAGGCGGGCGTGAACATCGACAACATGCAGGTGGGCCTGCTCCCCAACTCCACCCAGGCCATCATGGTGCTGAGCCTGGACCAGCAGGTCGCGCCCAGCGTCAACCTGCGCGTGGCCAACGAGGTCGGCACCGAGCTGGCCAAGGTGGTCTCGCTCGTCGAGTAGTCAGTCCTGCGAGGGGGGCGCCCCGTCGGCCGCGGGATCCGCAGTCCGGCGGGGCGCCTTCTGCGATCCTGCGAAACCGGCGCTCCCGCGTGGTCACCGCGGGTCGATCACGGCAGGCACGCGGCGC
>JAJXSV010000228.1 GCA_021784375.1 Actinomycetes bacterium
GTGAAACCGCTGATTCCGGGCGTTTTCGCGATTTTCGGGCATGGCAATGCCTTGGGCCTCGGTGAAGCACTGGAGAAGCACCGCGCGGAGATCCGCACTATTCGCGGCCAGAACGAAGAGGGCATGGCCCTGGCGGCGGTCGGATTTGCCAAGGCGGCACGTCGCCGGCAGTTGATGGCTGTGACAACATCGATTGGTCCCGGTGCCCTCAACACGGTTCCCGCAGCGGGAACAGCCATGGCCAATCGCTTGCCGCTGCTCCTCCTGCCGGGTGACACCTTCGTCTCCCGGGAGCCTGATCCAGTGCTGCAACAGGTGGAGCAGTTCCATGCCCCCTCGGTCACTGCCAACGATGCCCTGCGTCCGCTGAGTCGCTACTGGGATCGCATCACCTCGCCCTCCCAGCTGCTCAGCAGCCTGCCCCAGGCCATCGCCGTGCTACTGGATCCGGCAGATTGCGGGCCCGTCACCATTGCCCTGCCGCAGGACATCCAGGCCATGGCCTTCGATTTCCCGGCGGAGTTCTTCAACCAGCAGGTGCATCGCATCCGCCGGCCGCGGGCTTCACGTGACAGTCTGGCAGCCGCCGCGCGCGCGCTGCGTGGCGCGCAACGACCACTGATCGTGGCCGGCGGGGGCGTGCACTATTCACTGGCCGAGGCTGAGTTGGCCGCCTTCGCGCAACGTTTCGCCATCCCCGTCATGGAAACGGTGGCGGGCAAGTCCTCACTTCTCGGCAGCGACCCCATGTTTGCCGGTCCCATTGGTGTGTTCGCGGAGTCTGCCGGCTTGCCGGTGGCCTGGAACCCGGACCTCGTGGTCGCCCTCGGCACACGACTGCAGGACTTCACCACCGAGTCCGGTTCCGTGTTCAAGGATCCGGATGTGCAGTTGATCGGTGTGAACGTGGCACGCTTCGATGCCGTGAAGCGCGGCGCGATTCCCGTCATCGGTGATGTCTTGGAGTCCCTGCAGGAGTTGGCACGGGAGTTGGGTGACTGGGCCGCTCCCACTGCCTGGCTCGACGGAGCACGTGCCTCGATCACGGAACAGCGGCGGGGCATGGCAGCGCGGCTGGCCCCCGGGGATGGCCTGCCGACGTACGCCCAGGTCATCGGTGTCGTGCATGACATTGCTGCACCCGACGACTACATCCTCACCTCATCGGGCGGATTGGCCGGCGAACTGGTGATGAACTGGAGCAGCAAGTCCATCGCCTCCTTCGATTGCGAATACGGCTTCTCCTGCATGGGCTATGAGTACAGCGGCGGATGGGGTGCGGCCATGGAGCGTGCGGCCTCCAAGCCTGGAAGCAGCGTCTACGCCATGGGTGGCGACGGCTCCTTCATGATGCTGCCGATGGACGTGTACAGCGCGGCGCTCACGGGCACGGATGTCACATTCATCGTCTGCGACAACGGCGGCTTCAACGTGATCGAGCGTCTGCAGTTGGGGCATGGGGCCGCCTCGTTCAAAACCATGCTGGCAGATGTGGATCACCCGACGCCGCCGCGCATCGACTTCGCGGCCATTGCCGCGGGGATGGGCGCACAGTCTCACCACGTCAGCACACTCGATGCGTTGCGACAGGTGCTGAGCTCCACCAAGGGCAGTCATGGCGTGCACGTGGTCGTAATCGAGGTCGCCAAGCATCGATGGAGCGAGGGCGGCTCCTTCTGGGAGGTCGGCGTGCCCCAGGTGAGCCAGCGTCCCGCAGTGGACGAAGCGCGCAGGGAACTCAACCAGGGCAAGGCGAAGCAGCGTCTGCTGTGGAGGAAGTACACCAACAAGGAGCAGGAATGACGGCACGGATTACCCATTGGATCAATGGCGCCGAATGGGCTGGCAGCGAAGAACGCTCCGGTGATGTGTACGACCCGGCTACCGGCCAGGTATCGGCAAAGGTGGACTTCGCCTCTCGGACCACGCTCGATGCAGCAGTGGCTGCTGCCAAGGCGGCGTTCCCGGCCTGGCGCGACACCTCGTTGACCAAGCGCACGCAGATCATGTTCGCATTCCGCGAGATCCTCAACGCCCGCAAGGGAGAAGTGGCCGCACTCATCACCGCGGAGCACGGCAAGGTGCTCTCCGACGCGCTGGGCGAGGTCACGCGTGGTCAGGAGGTCGTCGAATTCGCCTGCGGGCTGGGCCAGCTGATGAAAGGCGGGTTCTCAGAGCAGGTGTCCACAGGCATCGACGTGTACTCCATCCGTCAGCCGCTGGGTGTTGTCGGCATCATCAGCCCCTTCAATTTCCCCGCCATGGTGCCGATGTGGTTCTTCCCTGTTGCCATTGCAGCTGGCAACACGGTCATCATCAAGCCCTCCGAGAAGGACCCTTCGGCGAGCATGCTGATGGCACAGATGTGGAAGCAGGCCGGCCTCCCGGACGGCGTCTTCAACGTGGTGCATGGTGACAAGGAGGCCGTGGATGGCCTGCTGGAGCACCCGGACGTGAAGAGCATCTCCTTCGTGGGCTCCACGCCCATTGCCAAGTACATCTATGAGACGGGCACCAGACACGGCAAGCGTGTGCAGGCACTGGCCGGAGCCAAGAACCACATGCTGGTGTTGCCCGATGCCGATCTCGATCTGGCCGCCGATCAGGCCGTCAACGCCGGCTTCGGGTCCGCTGGCGAGCGTTGCATGGCCATCTCCGTGGTGCTGGCCATGGACACCGTTGCCGATGCGCTGGTGGCGAAGATCGCCGAGCGTATGCCCGCGCTGCGGACCGGTGACGGCCGTCGCGGTTGCGACATGGGCCCACTCGTCACCGGCGTACATCGCGACAAGGTGGCCGCGTACGTGGAGGCGGGTGTCAAGGCCGGTGCCACGCTGGTGGTCGACGGTCGCAACCCGGTGGTCGACGGAGAGCCCGGCGGCTTCTGGCTGGGCCCCACGCTCTTCGACAATGTGCGCACGGATATGACGATCTACACCGACGAGATCTTCGGTCCCGTGCTGTCAGTGGTGCGAATCCACTCCTTCGAGGAGGGCGTGGATCTGATCAACCGCCACGAGTACGGCAACGGCACTGCCATCTTCACCAACGACGGCGGTGCCGCCCGTCGCTTCCAGAATGAGGTGCAGGTGGGCATGATCGGTATCAACGTGCCTATCCCCGTCCCTGTCGCCTACTACTCCTTCGGCGGATGGAAAGCCTCGCTGTTCGGTGACACCCACGCCCACGGCGTTGAAGGCTTCCATTTCTTCACCCGTGGCAAGGTCGTCACCTCGCGTTGGCTCGACCCCAGCCACGGTGGCATCAACCTCGGCTTCCCCACGCAGTCCTAGGGAGCAGATTCGCCATGACCGTTTCACCCTTCCTCGATATGACGGAGAACCTGCCGAGCGTCCTCTGGAATGACTCGGCGGATCTCGCGGAGCTCGCCACCTCCATTCAATGGGGCGCGGTGGGTGCCACCTGCAATCCGGTGATTGCCATGACGACGCTCAAGGCTCACTCCGAGGTATGGGCGGAGAACATCCGCGAATACCGCGCTGCGCATCCACTGGCCACGGAGGATGCCATCGGCTGGGCCATGGTCAAGAAGCTGTCCGTGGATGCCGCGAAGTTGTTGGAGCCGGCCTTCGAGAAGTACGGCGGCCGCAACGGTCGACTCTCCATCCAGACCGATCCACGGAACTACCGTGACGCGGCCAAGCTCGTTGATCAGGCCGTGGAGTTCTCGCGACTGGCGAAGAACATCATCGTGAAGATCCCTGTCACCGCCGCCGGTGTGGTGGCCATCGAAGAGGCGACGTATCGCGGCGTCAGCATCAACGCAACCGTGTCATTCAGCGTAGCGCAGGCCATCGCGGTGGCAGAGGCGGTGGAGCGCGGCTTGGGGCGCAGGGAAGCAGCAGGGTTGGCGGTCGGGGACATGGGCCCGGTCTGCACCATCATGGTGGGCCGCACCGATGACTGGTTGCGCACGGTCGTGGAGCGCAACGGTGTCGATGTGGATGCCAGCATCTGCGATTGGGCGGGTGTGGCGGCTTTCAAGAAGGCCTATGCCCTGTACCAGGAGCGTGGCTACCGCACTCGACTGCTGGTCGCCGCGTTCCGCAATCATCTGCACTGGAGCGAGACCATGGGCGGCGACGTCGTCATCTCGCCGCCCTTCGCCTGGCAGGAGAAGGCCAATGCCAGCGGCATCGAGGCAGCTGATCGCATTCACACGCCCATTGATCCCGCCATCCTGGAAGCGCTGCACAGAATCGGGCCGGAGTTCGACAAGGCCTACAACGAGGACGGAATGCTGCCGATGGAATTCGATTCCTACGGTGCGACGGTGCGCACGATGCGGCAGTTCCTGCAGGCCACGGCCGACCTTGAGGCCTTCGTCCGCGATGTGACACTTCCCAACCCCGACGCGTGACCGTGGAGCCGTTCGGCCCCGTGCCCACGGCTCAGCGGGCGACCAGTGTGGTCTCGAAGGAATAGGGGTCCGCTCGGTATTTGTGCGATGAGCTCTCCAGCACGCGCCCTGTGTGTTCGAAGGCTGTTCGT
>JAJXSV010000229.1 GCA_021784375.1 Actinomycetes bacterium
TGCCGAAGTGCGCTGGGCCTCCTGCAACATCTTCTCCACCCAGGACCATGCTGCTGCGGCTGTGGTGGTCGGTCCCGATGGCACCGTTGACGATCCGCAGGGCGTGCCGGTGTTCGCCTGGAAGGGTGAGACGCTGCCCGAGTACTGGTGGTGCACTGAACAGATCCTGCGCTGGCCGGACGGTCGCGGTCCCAACATGATCCTCGACGACGGCGGCGACGCCACCCTGCTTGTGCACAAGGGCCGCGAGTACGAGCTTGCGGGCTATGTGCCGGAGCCGGACACAGCGGAGTCCGAGGAGTTCGAGGTGGTTCTGACCCTTCTCCAGCGTTCGCTCAAGGAGGATGCGTCGCGTTGGACGAACATCGCCTCGGGTATCCAGGGTGTCACGGAGGAGACCACCACCGGTGTCCACCGCCTCTACGAGATGTACCGCGATGGCAAGCTGCTGTTCCCGGCCATCAACGTCAATGACTCGGTCACCAAGAGCAAGTTCGACAACAAGTACGGCTGCCGCCACTCGCTCATCGACGGTATCAATCGCGCCACTGACGTGCTCATCGGCGGCAAGGTGGCCGTGGTCTGCGGTTACGGCGACGTCGGCAAGGGTTGTGCGGAGTCACTGCGTGGCCAGGGCGCACGCGTCATCGTCACGGAGATCGACCCCATCTGCGCACTGCAGGCCGCCATGGACGGCTACCAGGTGTCGACGCTGGATGACGTGGTCGACAAGGCCGACATCTTCGTTACGGCCACCGGCTGCAAGGATGTCATCTCCGCCGAGCAGATGAGCCTGATGAAGCACCAGGCCATCGTCGGGAACATCGGCCACTTCGACAACGAGATCGACATGGCGGGTCTGGCACGCTTCCCCGGCGTCACCAAGGTCAACATCAAGCCCCAGGTTGACGAGTGGCGATTCGCCGACGGACACTCCATCATCATGCTCTCCGAGGGTCGGCTGCTGAATCTGGGCAATGCCACCGGTCACCCCTCGTTCGTCATGTCCAACTCCTTCACCAACCAGGTGCTGGCACAGATCGAACTCTTCACCAAGCCGGCGGAATACCCGATCGGCGTATTCACCCTGCCCAAGCACCTCGATGAGAAGGTGGCGCGCCTGCACCTCGGTGCACTCGGTGCCAAGCTCACCAACCTCACCAAGGTGCAGGCCGAGTACCTGGGTGTGCCGGTCGACGGCCCCTACAAGGCCGACCACTACCGCTACTGATCGCGCGTCCGACGCGCTGTCCTCAGGCGGGCAGCGCGTCGGGGCCGGGGTTGCTCCTGCGCGACGCCCTCACGCGTTCGAGGTAGATGAGGGTGATGGTGCCGGCGCTGGCCGGCAGCGAAATCGCTCCCGCCACAATGCTGGCCAGGATGCTGGTGAGTGCCGAGCCGGCCGCCGACCCGGTTCCGCCGGCGAAGGAACCGAAGATGGCGCCCACGGGGGAGCCGATGAGGTTGCCCAGTGCCTGCCAGATCAGGCCGGCGAAGAACAGCATCCAGGCGGTGCGGAAGAACCCGCCCCGGGTGACGAGCACCGACTGTCGCAGCGCCTCGCGCACCGGCAGTCCGTCCATGACGGTGGCGGGCACGGCCAGCGCTGTCAGGATGGCGATGATGAGGCCGGCCAGGCCAGCCGCCGCCATGCAAGCCAGGCCGAACGCGCCGCCCACCACGACCGCCAGCAGCACCGGCAGCGCGGCTGCCAGCAACATCAGGCCGACGATGGCGAGATTGACGCCGATGATCCGGCGCCAGGCCACCGCCCGCCACAACTGCGCTGGAGCCAGCTGCTGGCCCTTGAGCGACTCCACCATGCCCAGGGTCATCACGCCCATGGCTGCGAGCTGCACCAACACCGAGATGCCGGCGGCCGTGGCCAGGGCGGGCGCGGCGTCGGTGATCTGCTTGGTGGCCAGGGTTGCTTCGGCCACGGTCAGGGATTCACCGGCCAGCATGCGACCCAGCGGGGAAGTGCTGCTCGTGCCGAGGAGCACGCCGTTCATGACGACGGCGCTGATGGTGCTCGTCACCGTACTCAGCAGTGCGCCGATACCCAGCGTGGCGGCGGGATTCGCGCGCAGGTAGCGGAACACGGCTGCGAGCATTTCGCCCATGCGCAGCGGTTGCCCGGGGATCAATGATTCAGAGACGGTCATAAGGCTCCTCGTGGCACTTCCACAGGCGTCGATGCCATGATGTCCCTATGACGAACCGGGTTCTGGTTGTCGATGACGACACGGCGCTTGCTGAGATGCTCGGAATCGTATTGCGTGCGGAGGGCTTTGACCCTGTTTTCTGTGCCGACGGCGACTCCGCGCTGGCCGTCTTCCGCGAGAGCAAGCCCGACATCGTGCTGCTCGACGTCATGCTGCCCGGGCGCGATGGGGTCGAGGTCTGCCGCTCAATCCGTGCCGAATCAGGTGTTCCCATCGTCATGCTCACCGCCCGTACCGACACTCTCGACGTGGTTGCCGGTCTTGAGAACGGCGCTGACGACTACATTCACAAGCCCTTCAAACCCAAGGAGCTGGTGGCACGCCTGCGAGCGCGCTTGCGGCCCGCGGCCCAGCCCCTCGTCGAACACCTCACCATCGGCGATCTGGAGATCGACATCACCGGGCATGTGGTGCGACGTAATGGCGAGATCATCACGCTCACCCCACTCGAGTTCGACCTGCTCACCTGTCTGGCGCGTCGCCCCTGGCAGGTGTTCACGCGCGAGATGCTGCTCAATGAGGTGTGGGGTTACCGCCACGCCGCCGATACGCGGCTCGTCAACGTGCATGTGCAGCGCCTGCGTTCCAAGGTGGAACTCGACGCCGAGCACCCCGAGGTCGTCGTCACCGTGCGTGGTGTCGGGTATCGAGCCGGCAAGAGCTGATGTGGGCTCCCCTGCGATGGTGGCGCAGTCAGTTGGCCTTTCGGGTCATTGCCACCACGCTTATCGCCTCCACCATCGCCCTCACCGCGCTCGGCATGCTGCTGCTCGGTCGCGTCACTGACGGTCTGCTCAGTTCGCGCCAACGCAGCGCCCTCAGCGAGTCCACGGCCGGACTCATCGACGCCCAACGCATGATCACCTCCGCTGCCTCGGCATCCGGCGGCACCAGCGCCACGGTGCTGGTCGACAACATCGTCACGGCGCTGGCAGCGCGCGCCGGGCAGCCCCCACTGTACGAAGTGCTGCTGCTTTCCGGCGGTGGTGCGCAGGACACGGCCCCCGAGCGCGGCACCAATCTGGTGCTCGCCGACAGCGTGCCCCAAGCCCTGCGTGACGTGGTGTCGAAGAGCTCGCGTCAGGCCTGGACCTACACCACCATCCGTTACCTCAATGGCCCGTCGGTCAGCGGGCTGGTGGTCGGTGCCCCGCTGCTCATCAGCGGCGTGGGCAGCTACGAGCTGTACCAGTTGTACCCGCTGGCCCAGGAGCAGCGCACCATCGATCTCGTGCGCTCCGCGGTGCTTGTCACCGGTGCCCTGCTCACCTTTCTGCTTGGCGTCATCGCCTGGGTGGTGACCTCGCAGGTGGTCGCACCCATTCGTGCGGCAGCAGCAACGGCCGAACGCCTGGCCAGTGGGCGCCTCACCGAGCGGCTGGCAGTGCGTGGCGAGGATGACCTGGCCAAGCTCGCCATCTCCTTCAACGCCATGGCCGCCGCCCTGCAGGAGCAGATCCGGCGACTGGAATCACTTTCGCGATTGCAGCAACGCTTCGTTTCCGATGTGAGTCACGAGTTGCGCACGCCGCTTACCACCGTGCGCATGGCGGCCGACATGCTCTACGACGCCCGCAGCACGCTCGACGAGGGCTCCGCGCGGGCCGCGGAGTTGCTGCAGAACCAGCTTGATCGCTTCGAACTGCTGCTAGGAGACCTGCTGGAGATCTCGCGCTTCGACGCCGGCGCGGCCTCACTCGAACTCGATCGCGTTGACATCACGTTCACCACCCGCGCCTCAATCGCCGCCTTGGAGCCGATGGCGGCGCAGCGCGGATCGGTCATCTCCCTGCATTTCGCACATGAAGGCATCTACGCCAGCGTCGACCCGCGCCGCGTTGATCGCATCCTGCGCAATCTCATTGCCAATGCCATCGAGCACGGCGAGGGCAAGCCCATCGACGTGACGGTGGCGTCGGACGAGGAAGTGGTGGCGGTGTCGGTGCGCGATCACGGACTGGGCCTCAAGCCGGGTGAGGCGTCCCTCGTGTTCAACCGCTTCTGGCGTGCGGATCCCTCGCGCCGGCGCACCATGGGCGGAACCGGGCTGGGCCTGGCCATCTCGCTCGAGGATGCACGCCTGCATGGTGGCTGGCTCGATGCCTGGGGTGCCCCGGGCCGCGGTGCCAACTTCCGATTGGTGCTGCCCCGCGAAGCGGGTGGCGAGGTCACCCACGGCCTGCTGCCGCTCGACCCCGAGGAAGTGGTGGAATCGGTATGAGAAGGCTGACCTCCCTCGTCATCGTCGCCGGTCTCCT
>JAJXSV010000012.1 GCA_021784375.1 Actinomycetes bacterium
TGCGGATCAAAGCCCAGTCTTCCAAAGTGATCACTCCCCAATCGTTGAGTGTTCACTTTTCACCGTCGAAACTGTTCAGTTTTCGACCGTCGTCGACACCTGTGAACTTCATCGTATCAACGTGAGGTTCAGACTGGCGTTCCGCACAACCTGTGGACAAGTTGTTGAGAACCGCGGGATGAGGTAGGGCCTTCGACCCTAGATGCACAGTGAGCGCATGCGACTGCGATCTTCATCCATAGGTTATCCACAGCTCGGCCGCGTGATTCCCGCGTATTTCGTGCGTGAATCGGGCCGGTTTCCGATGTTGTCCACATATCCAGAGTGCCTATGACGATGACGAACTCTTTGAATCCTCGGCAAACCACGCACCGAAAAGCCTGGCCCTGCTGTGGATGGTGCTGTGCAGATCTGCTCGTCAGGGACGGCTGGTGGCACGGATCCGCTGGGTGAGGTCGGCCACCTGGTTGTACAGGCTGCGCCGTTCGGCCATGAGCTGCCGCACCTTCCGGTCGGCGTGCATGACCGTGGTGTGATCCCGGCCACCGAACTGCTGGCCGATCTTCGGCAGGGAGAGGTCGGTGAGTTCGCGGCACAGGTACATGGCGATCTGACGGGCGGTCACCAGGACCCGGGAGCGCGAACTGCCGCAGAGGTCCTCCATGGTGACGCCGTAGTAGACCGCCGTCTGCTCCATGATCTGCTTGGCCGTGATCTCGGGGCCCACGGGATCGGGGATGAGGTCCTTGAGGACGATCTCGGCCAGACCGAGATCGACCGGCTGCCGATTGAGATTGGCGAAGGCCGTGACGCGGATGAGCGCGCCCTCCAACTCCCGGATGTTCGTGGAGATCTTGGAGCCGATGAACTCCAGGACCTCAGGTGGCACGGTCAGTCGCTCCTGCAACGTCTTCTTGCGCAGGATGGCGATCCGTGTCTCCAGGTCCGGCGGCTGGATATCGGTGATGAGTCCCCATTCGAAGCGTGAGCGCATGCGATCCTCGAAGTTCGGGAGCTGCTTCGGGGGGAGGTCCGAGGTGACGACGATCTGCTTGTTGGCGTTGTGCAACGTGTTGAAGGTGTGGAAGAACTCCTCAAGGGTCTGCGTCTTGCCGCCGAGGAACTGGATGTCGTCGACCAGCAGCACGTCGATATCGCGGTACTTGCGCTGGAAGGCAGCGGCCTTGTCGTCGCGAATGGAGTTGATGAACTCGTTCGTGAACTCCTCCGAGCTCACATAGCGGACCCGGACGCCCTTCCACAGGCTGCGCGCATAGTGACCGATGGCGTGGAGCAGGTGGGTCTTGCCCAGTCCGGATTCGCCGTAGATGAAGAGCGGGTTGTAGGCCTTGGCGATCTGCTCGGCAACGGCGACCGCTGCCGCATGTGCGAAGCGGTTGCTGGAACCGATGACGAAGGTGTCGAAGGTGTATTTCGGGTTGAGTCGGGTGCCGTCATCCGTCTTCGGCGTCGGCGAGCCCGAACCGGGGCGGACGACCTCGAGCGGTTCGACGTCTTGATCGGCCAAGGCGTAAGTGGAGTCCGCCTGTACGTCGGCCTCCTGGTCATCGACCTTCTGGGCATTCTCGGGGTCGACGATGACGTGCATGGTGATGGGCTCGCCGAGTATCTGCAGGAGTGCCTGCTCGATGTTCGGACGCAGGCGGGTCTCGAGGATGTCCTTCGTGAAGTCGTTGGGAACCGCGATCACCAGCTGATGGGCGACCACGGTCAACGCTCGCGCCAGGCCGATGAAGGCGCGGTCCTGGGAGGTGAGCTCCGCGATGGGAGGACTGGACAGCACGGAGGCCCAGGTTTCTGCTTCCATGGGTTGCTCCCGACTGCCAGTACACATGTTGTCCACAGTTGTGGACCACTCAGCGCATGGACCCTAGCCGCGACCCTCACGGCAAAACAAGACTTATCCACAGGAAGGGGCATCGGTCCCTGTGGCCCCTGTGAGCAGAGTGATCTTGACGATATCGCGGCCCCTTGCCGGCCATGTGGCCCCGGCGATATACGCGCGCGACGCCGCTGGTTTGACCCGCGACGTCCACATTCCGTACCGTCTGTCCTTCGACGGCCATCGTCGTCAGGAACTTCCCCCGAATCACCGGAGCACGTCGTGAAGCGCACATACCAGCCGAACAATCGCAAGCGTCACAAGAAGCACGGCTTCCGTCTGCGCATGCGCACCCGCGCCGGTCGTGCCATCCTCTCGGCCCGCCGCAGCAAGGGCCGCCACGAGATCGCGGTCTGAGTGCTCGCGCAACCACATCGGTTGCGTTCCTCAGCCGATCTCAGGCTCGTGATGCGTCGCGGTCGGCGCGTCTCCTCCCCACATCTCGTCCTGCACTTCATGACCCGTCCGGACCCTCTGGTGTCCCGGGCGGGTTTTGTTGTCGGCAAACTCGTCGGCAACTCCGTGCACCGGCATCGCGTGATCCGGCAACTGCGCCACCTGTTGGCACCCCGTCTGGCGTCCCTGCCGGCCGGCACCGACCTGGTGATTCGCGCCCTTGCCGGTGCGCACGGCGCGGACCTCGAGCGTGAGGTCGACGAATTGTTGAGCCGGGCCGGGCTCCATGCGTAGGGCCTGGGAGATCCTCTGGGTGCGTGGTTTGGGCTGGGCCCTGTCGATGATCCTGATCGCGCCCATACGGCTCTACCAATGGACGATCTCACCCATGCTCGGTGACGTGTGCCGCTACCACCCGTCCTGCTCTCGCTACGCCGTGGGGGCCTTGCGGACGCATGGACCACTCAAGGGGCTTACGCTTGCGTCCTATCGGCTCGTGCGCTGCACGCCCTTCACGCGGGGTGGCCTCGATCCGGTACCACCACGCGGCATGTGGCGGCCCACGATCTACCCTGACGGCCGTCCCAGACAGACAACCACCGGAGCCTGAACGTGTTCATCCTCGATTGGCTGCGCATCGCGGTCTCCTGGGTCCTTGTCCAGTTCCACGCCGCCTTCGCGCCTGTGTTCGGCCGTGACAGCGGCATCACCTGGGCGCTTTCCATCGTGGGCTTGGTATTGCTCATCCGAATCGGCCTCATCCCCCTGTTCGTGAAGCAGATCCGGGCCCAGCGCAATCTCCAGATCATCCAGCCGCGTATGAAGGAGATCCAGGAGAAGTACGCCGGCGATCGCGAGCGCCAGTCGCAGGAAATGATGAAGATCTACCGGGAGACGGGGACCAACCCGCTCTCGTCCTGCTTGCCGATCCTCCTGCAATCGCCGATCTTCTTCGCCCTCTTCTCGGTGCTGCAGGGTCTGTCGAACGGCCGTCCACAGGGCGTGTTCCAGTGGAGTGCGTACAGCGGCCTCCTGCACAGCGCCGGCTCGGCGTCGATCTTCTCGGTCCCCCTGCACTCCACCTTCAAGGACGCTGGCCAGACCCCGAATCCGACGGCGACCTCGATCCTCGCGGCCACGCTCGTCGTGCTCATGACCCTGACGACGTTCCTGACCCAACGTCAGCTCATGGTGAAGAACGTGGCTGCCGACAACCCGATGGTGCAGCAGCAGAAGATGATGATGTACATCTTCCCGTTCATGTTCGCCATCGGCGGTTTCGGTTTCCCCATCGGCGTCCTCATCTACTGGCTCGTCTCCAACCTGTGGACCATGGGCCAGCAGTTCTGGGTGATTCGCAACAGCCCAGCACCCGGTACGCCTGCCTACGAGGCATGGGAGGCCCGCCAGCGGGCCAAGGGCAAGCTCGAGACGCCGGAGACGCCGCCGCCGGCTCCCGCCGCGCCGCGGGTGCAGCCCAAGAAGCAGAGCCGAAACCAACGCAAGAAGCAGAACCCGAACGACCAAGCCAAGTAAGACCACAGCGGCCGCCGTGGCCGCAGTCAGTGGAAGGAAGCACATGTCCGAGAAGTCAACGGAAGCACTGGAACGCGAAGGCGACATCGCCGCCGACTACCTGGAGGCGCTGCTCGACATCGCCGATCTCGATGGCGACATCGACATGGATGTCGAAGGTGAACGTGCCATCGTGAGCATCACCGGCGGCAACCTCGAGCACCTCGTGGGTCAGCGCGGCGCCACCCTCGATGCCCTACAGGAGCTCACGCGCCTGGCCGTGACGCGGGAGACCGGTGAGCGATCGCGGCTCATGCTGGACGTCGGCGGCCACCGTGCTGAACGCCGCAAGGAATTGACCGAAATCGGGACAAAAGCCGCAGAAGACGCGAAGGCGAGCGGCCAGCCCGTGAAGTTGAAGGCGATGAATCCCTTCGAGCGCAAGATCGTGCACGATGCGGTGGCAGCGGCGGGCGCGGTGTCGTCCTCTGAGGGCGAGGAGCCCAACCGCCGGGTCGTCGTGACCGCGGAGTGACTTCTGACGTTTCACGTGAAACCCCAGCGTTTCCCGAACGCTGGGGTTTTGCTCTGCCTGAACTGCGGCGCTACGAGCACCGACTGGCAACCGTGGGTACCGAGTGGGGGCTCATCGGTCCTCGTGAGGTGGAACGCCTGTGGGAACGGCACATCCTGAATTCCGCCCTCATCGAATCGTTGGTCCCGGTGGGATCGCACGTCATCGACGTGGGATCGGGTGCCGGCCTCCCAGGCATCCCCTTGGCCCTGGTCCGGCCCGACCTGCAGGTCACGCTGCTGGAACCCCTCCTCCGCCGCTCGCTCTTCCTGCGGGAGACGGTCGTGGAGTTGGGGCTGACGGATCGGGTATCTGTGGTCCGGGGCCGAGCGGAGGACCGACTGGTGCCGCCAGCGAGGATCGTCACCGCCCGCGCCGTCGCGGCCCTGGACAAACTCCTCGGCTGGTGCTGGCCCTTGGTGGCACCCGATGGGCAACTCGTCGCGCTCAAAGGGGAACGTGCCCAGGCGGAGGTCGACGAGGCTGCCCCGCGATTGAAGAAACTCGGCCTGACGGCCACGATACGCACGGTGGGCGGCACGACGGCCGTCATCGTCGGGAAGCAGTGAGGGCATGGACGTTTCACGTGAAACACGCGTCCTGACGGTGGCCAATCAGAAGGGCGGCGTCGGGAAGACCACGTCGACGGTCAATCTCGCCGCTGCCTTGGCGCTGGAGGGGTTCCACGTGCTCGTCGTTGACCTCGACCCCCAAGGCAATGCCTCCACGGCACTCGACGTGCCCCATCAGACCGGCACCCCCGATGTGTACCGGGCGCTCGTCGAAGGTGCAGCCCTGGCGGACGTGGTGGTGCCCGTCACCGCCGTGCCCGGTCTGACCTGTGCGCCAGCGACCATCGATCTGGCGGGCGCCGAGATCGAGTTGGTGAGCCTGATCGCACGCGAGCACCGCCTCAAGCGTTCCCTCGACGACTACCTCGTCACCTACCAAGCGACCCATGATCGGCCGCTCGACTTCGTGCTCATCGACTGCCCACCCAGCCTGGGCCTGCTCACCGTGAACGCCTTGGTCGCGGCCAATGAGGTGCTCATCCCCATCCAATGCGAGTACTACGCGCTCGAAGGGCTCGGCCAACTCCTGAAGACGGTCGAGCTGATCCGCAGCCAACTCAACCCTGCGCTCGTGGTGTCGACCATCCTCCTCACCATGTACGACGCCCGCACCCGACTGTCCCAGGACGTCGCCGGAGAGGTCCGCGCGCATTTCGGCGGCAAGGTGCTGCACACCGTGGTGCCGCGGTCGGTGCGCGTGTCCGAGGCGCCTGCGCGGCACCAGACGGTGCTCCAGTACGATCCCGGCTCGCCCGGCTCCCTCTCCTACCGGGAGGCGGCGCGAGAGATGACGGCGGGGGTGCGCGCATGAGCGCCACGCGTCGAGCCGGTTTGGGCATGGGCCTGGGTGCACTCATTCCCACGGCCGAGGTGACCGCCGCCGTCCCCGGTGCCGACGCGACGAATACCGGTGCAATCTACGCAGAATTAGACATATCCGACATTTCACCCAACCCACGGCAGCCTCGCACGGTGTTCGACGAGGACGCCCTGGCCGAACTCGTGTACTCCATCCGGGAGATCGGCCTGCTGCAGCCGGTGGTGGTGAGGCGGCGCGACCATGGCAGGTTCGAGCTGGTGGCCGGTGAGCGTCGTCTGCGCGCCTCCCAATTGGCGGGACGCACGACCATCCCCGCCATCATCCGGGAGACCGCCGACGAGGTGATGCTGCGGGATGCACTGCTCGAGAACCTGCATCGCGCGCAACTCAACCCGCTGGAGGAGGCCGCCGCCTACCAGCAGATGCTCGACGACTTCGGCTGCACCCAGGACGAGCTCTCGAGCCGCATTGGGCGCTCCCGTCCCCAGGTGAGCAACACCCTGCGCCTGCTCAAGCTGCCACCCGCGGTGCAGCGGCGAGTGGCCGCGGGGGTGCTGAGCGCCGGCCATGCACGTGCCCTGCTGGGACTGCCCGACGCGGCCGCCATGGAGGCACTGGCGACACGCATCGTCGCCGAGGGCCTGTCTGTGCGCACGACGGAGGAGCTCGTCGCGGTCGGGGGCAAGCCGGAGAGGAAGCCTCGGGCGCGCAGGGGGCGGATCACCGCGCCGGGTCTGCTGGAACTCTCCGATCGACTGAGCGATCGTCTGGACACCCGGGTGAAGATCGACATGGGTCGCAACAAGGGAACGGTGGCCATCGAGTTCGCCACCACCGGAGACCTCAAGCGCATCGTCGACCTCATCGATCGCGACTGACGCATGGGCATCCGACTGCTTGCCACCGATCTCGATGGCACCTTCCTCGGCCATGACGGCCTTGTTTCCCAAGGGAATCTGCGCGCCTTGAACATCGCGCGTGAAGCGGGGCTGGACGTCATGTTCGTCACCGGACGACCCCCGCGCTGGCTTCCCGGCGTCATCGAGCAGACCAGCTTCACCGGCTACATCGTGTCTGCGAATGGCGGCATCATCGTGGATGCGCGGCGGCGCGAGATCATCCGGACCTTCCCCATGCGCACGGTCGACGCTGCAACTGCGATCGACCGCATGCTCGAGGCCATCCCCGGTCTCGAGTTCGGTGTGGAGCGATCACAAGTCGGCATGCGACTGGCCGAGCCGAATGATGCTCACGTGCCGCGTCCGGCCGCGGAATCGTCACCGAACGGCGAGTTCGTGATGACGCCCGGCTATCGCTCGAGCGGACCCGTCGATGCCTCGATTCCCGTTGGCCCCATTCACGAATTGATCACTGGTGACCGGGCCGTGAAGATCGTGGCACGCCCTCCGCTGGGCGATATGCGTGATGCCGATGCGTTGCTCGCGATCCTCGACGGCGCTGTGGATGGGCTCATCCAGGCGACGCATTCCAACATCTACGACGTGCTCATCGAGTTCTCCGCGGCCGGAGTGACCAAGGGCTCGACGCTTGCGAAGCTCGCAACCGAGCTCGGGTACGCGCCGGACGAGGTGGCTGCCGTCGGTGACATGCCGAACGACGCCTCGATGCTGCAGTGGGTGGGCAACCCCTTCGTCGTCGCGAATGCGCATGCATCGCTGCTCGAGCAATTCGGAAATGTGTTGGCACGCAACGACGAAGACGCGGTCGGACAGTTGCTCATCGAGCTTGCGGGCGCGCTCTGATCCCTGGCTGCGGCAGGCCCGACCGAACCGTCGGACAGCGCACTTAAGTGGCCAATGGGGACCCGACGTCCCTATGGGCGGAGGAACTCCCGGCCGCCCAGGTAGGGCCGCAGGGCTTCCGGTATGCGGACCGAGCCATCCGCCTGTTGGTGGTTCTCGAAGATGGCGACGATCGTGCGCGTGATCGCCACCAAGGTGCCGTTGAGGGTAGCCACCGGGCGCGTGCCCTCGTTGTCCTTCATGCGCACACGCAGGCGGCGAGACTGGAAGGTCGTGCAGTTCGAGGTCGAGGTGAGTTCGCGGTACTTCTCCTGGGACGGGATCCAGGCCTCGCAGTCGTACTTGCGGATCGCGGAGGAACCCAGGTCGCCGGCGGCGACGTCAATGACGCGGTAGGGGACCTCAACGGCTTCGAGGAAGTCCTTCTCGAACCGCAGGATGTCGAGATGGCGCTGCTCGGCCTCGGCGGGGTCGCAGAAGATGAACATCTCCACCTTGTCGAACCAGTGCACGCGGAAGATGCCCTTGGTGTCCTTGCCAGCAGCACCCGCCTCGCGGCGGAAGCAGGGCGAGTAACCGACATACTGGCGAGGCAGGCTGCTGGCTTCGAGGATCTCATCCATGTGCAGCGCCGCCAGCGGCACCTCACTGGTGCCGACCAGATACAGGTCGTCGGCCTCGAGGCGGTACACGTTCTCCGCAGCCTGGCCGAGGAAACCGGTGCCTTCCATGGCCGCCGGGCGAACGAGTGCCGGTGGGATCACGGGGGTGAAGCCGTTCTTGAGGGCCTGCGCGATCGCCAACTGCACGAGGGCGAACTCGAGCAGTGCTCCATCGCCGGTCAGGTAGTAGAAGCGGGAGCCCGAGACCTTGGCGCCGCGTTCCACATCGATGGCCTTGAGCGCGCTGCCGATCTCCAGATGATCTCTGACGGTGAGCCCTTCCGCGGTGAAATCACGCGGTGTACCGACGTGTTCCAGCACGACGTAGTCGTCCTCGCCGCCGACCGGTGCGTCCGGGTGCACGACGTTGGAGAAATCCTTGAGGAGCACATCCAGCGCCTCATCCGCCTCGCGCATGTGCTGCTCGGCGGCCGAGACCTCCTCGGCCAGCGTCGAGGCGCGCGCCATCAGCGCCTCGAGTTCGGCCTGCCTGGAACTGTCACCCTGCTTCACTGCACCCTGCAGCGGCCCGATCTGCTTGCCGAGCGTCTTCTGCTCGTTGCGCAGGCCGTCATAGGCGGAGACGGCGGCGCGGCGGGAGGTGTCGGCGGCCAGGGCCTCGTCGACCAGTTCGACGCGCTCTCCGCGGGCGCGTTGGGAGGCCCGAACCAGGTCCGGTTGTTCACGCAGGAGGGCGATGTCAATCACAGGGGAAGCGTAGCCAAGGGGGTGCACGGCGGGTGCGGGCCAAGGACTTCGGGATCAGCGGGCGCCGGATACCGCCCAACTGTGAAGAGCGTGTGCGTTTCCGTGCAAGCCTTGCCGGTGCAGGACCCGGAGGCGAGGATCAAGACATGAAGAAAATGTTCATTGGTGTGGCCGTCGGCACGTTGATCGGCATCGGCATCGTGGGCATGCCGGCAGAGGCCGGTCCGTCGGTCGTCGGCTCCATCACGGTGACGGGCACGGGATCCATGAAGCTCAATCGTGATCAGGCCACGACGAGTCTCTCCGTCTCCTACCTGGCCTCCACGGCGAAGGACGCCATGGCCCAGGCCACTGACACCTACAACACGGTACGCGCCGCCATCCTGGCTGCCGGCGTCAAGGCCGAGAACCTCACCACGACCGGTGTCTCGCTCTACCCGGAGTACGACTACAACGTCGTCGGCAAGACCGGTTCCCCGGTGCTCAAGGGCTACCGTGCCAACCTGTCGATCAGCGTCGTCAGCACGGTGCCGCTTGCGGCGAGCGTGCTCGACACAGCCGTGCGCATCGGCGGTGACGCGGTGCAGATCGGCGGCGTGAGTTTCGATGTCGCCAACCCGGATGCCGTGACCGATACCTCGCGCACGCGCGCGGTCGCCAACGCGAAGCTCAAGGCAAGGAACTACGCGGATGCGCTGGGCGAGAAGCTGGGTCGAGCCACCAAGGTGGTGGAGACACAGGCAGCCGTACCGGTGCCGATCTACTACACGAGGGCAGCATCCTCGGGAGCAGTGAATACGACCGTGGACATGGATCCGGGCACGCAGAAGGCCACATCCAGCGTCACGATCACCTTCGAGCTGCTGGGGTAGCCGCTGCATCACAGGGCGATGTGTCTGCGGAGGTGGGCATGTCATTCGTCGATCGCGTCGACGCGGGACGACAACTCGGCGCCGCATTGCAGGGCTATGCAGGCGCACATCCCGTGGTCGTGGGGCTCCCTCGGGGTGGTGTGCCCGTGGCGCGTGAGGTGGCCCGCGCGCTACACGCCAGGTTGGACGTCATCGTCGTGCGCAAGATCGGGGTCCCCGGTCATGAGGAACTGGGCCTGGGCGCCCTCTCCGAGGATGGGGTCGTCGTCTTCAACGACGACGTACGCGCCTCGGCACGGGTCCCCGCACGCGACCTGGAGGCCGCCCTCGGGCGGGAGCGGGCCAACCTGCAACGGCGCCTGGTACGGATCCGCGCCACCGTCCCGCGCGCCGACATCGCGGGCCGGACCGTCATCATCGTCGACGACGGGGTGGCCACGGGGATCGATGCCCGCGCCGCCTGCCGAGTCGCCCGGGGACGTGGTGCGAGTCAGGTGGTGATCGCCACTCCCGTGGCGCCTGACGACTGGCGCGCGCGACTGTCCGGCGAGGCGGATGCGTACGTGGCGGTCGAGGAGAGCCCGTACTTCACCGCGGTCGGTCAGTTCTACGAGGACTTCGCGCCCACCTCGGATGAGGAGGTGCTGGAATGCTTGCAACCGGCGTCATGATCCGCAGCCAGGGCGTCGATCTGGCTGGCGAGCTGAGCGTCCCGCCGAACGCCACCCGGCTCGTGGTGTTCGTGCACGGCAGCGGGAGCGGCCGCATGAGCCCACGGAACCGACGGGTGGCACATGCGCTCAATCGAGCGGGCTTCGCCACGCTCCTCTTCGACCTGTTGGCCGAGGCTGAGGAGGGGGCCCGGGCGGCAGTCTTCGACATCCCCCTGCTGGCCTCGCGCCTGGACGGCGTGCTCAGCTGGCTGGCGAACCGCGTGGACGTCGGCTCCATGGTCGTGGGCCTGTTCGGCGCCAGCACCGGCGCTGCTGCAGCGCTCACCAGCGCCGCGGAACCGGGCGCGAGCATTGGCGCCGTGGTCTCCAGGGGTGGCCGTCCCGACCTGGCAGCGGCGGCGCTGCCACAGGTGACGGCGCCCACACTGCTCGTCGTCGGAGGCGACGACGGGGTGGTGCTCGAGCTGAACCGCTCGGCTGCGGATCTGCTGCGCTGTGAGCACCGGTTGGTCGTCGTGCCTGGGGCCACGCACCTCTTCGAGGGGCCCGGAGCCCTGGAAGCGGTCTCGGTGGAGGCGATTCGCTGGTTCGACGAACACCTGTGACAGAGCGTGCTCAGGACAGCAAGCGCCGCAATTGCGCCACTGCGGCGTCCAGGTGCTTCGCCGCCACCGACAGATGCCCCTCCCCGGCCACGAAATGGGCCGTGGCATCGGGGATGTGCGCAGCCAGCCAGCGCCCGTGGGCGAGGGGCACCATGAGGTCATCCGAGCCCTGCAGGATGGTGACGGGCTTGGAGATCCGGCTCAGGTCGAAGCCCCAGGGACCGAAGAAGGCGCGATCGTCGTCGAACCAGCCCCAGATGCCGTTCGCCAGGGACCAGGCCGCCTGCGCCGCCAGTTCGTCCGCGAAGGCGTCGCTGAGGTAGGCGAGGTCGCTGTCCGGCAGGAGCGAGGCCAGGGCCGCTTTCACCGATGCGCCGTCGCCGGCGGAGAGCCCGGGCACCGCTGCCGCCAGGTAGGCGGCCAGCGCCTCAGGTTCCGCGGCGGCGGCGAACTCATCGAGGTTGTCCTGGCCCATGCCGTCGAGGAAGTCGAGATCCGGGGCGTCGTGGGGGCCGACGCCGGCGATGCACAGCGAGCCCACGCACCCCGGCAGGAGCGCCGCATCGGCCAGGGTGTGCGGTCCACCGCCGGACCATCCGGCGGACAGGAAACGGGGTGTTTCGAGGTGGTCCACGAGCCGCTGGGTGAGGCGGGCGTTGTCGGCCACCGTGCGACCGCTCGCGCGACTCGAGTTCCCGTAGCCGGGGCGGACGAGTTCGACGGTTCGGAGATCCGCTGCGCGGGCCGCGCCGAGCAGGCTGGCCGCAATGGGCCCGGCCGCCGGCGTGCCGTGGTGGTAGACGAGCAAAGGGGATTCCGGGCTGGCGGCGGCGTCGACGATGCACTGCAGGACGCCTTCCGCGGTGCGGATCTCGACGAGTTGCTGATCTGCTGGGAGCGCCATGGCTCGAGGGTAGGCAGCCGGAAGGCGTCGGGAAAGAGTGCTGTCGGGGCTCCTTCCTATGCTCACCGTTGAGCGGTCAGCGCCATCGGCAGGATCCGATAGCCTGTGCACACTGCGATCAACCGGCTCCTGCCGGTGTGGGCCCGATGCCCGCTCGATTCGCAGACGCATTGCCCTCCTGCCACGGATGGACCGTGGCCGATCAGCCCGTAGGAGGTGTTGAACGCATGCGTCAATATGAAGTCATGGTGATCCTCGATCCCGATCTCGAGGAGCGCACCGTCGCCCCCAGTCTGGAAACCTTCCTGAACGTCGTCCGCAATGACGGCGGCAAGGTCGACAAACTCGATATCTGGGGTCGGCGCCGCATGGCATACGACATCAACAAGAAGTCGGACGGCATCTACGCCGTTGCGACGATGTCGTGCTCCCCGGCAGCCGTTGCCGAACTTGATCGCCAGCTCAACCTCAATGAGGCCGTGCTGCGCACCAAGGTCATGCGCACGGACGCCAAGTAGCAGCCATGGCAGGCGAAACCATCATCACCGTTGTCGGCAACCTGGTCGACGACCCGGAGCTGCGCTTCACGCCCAGTGGCCAGGCCGTTGCGAAGTTCCGCATCGCGAGCACCCCTCGCACGCGTGATGCGGCGTCGGGCGAGTGGAAGGACGGCGAGTCCCTCTTCCTCACCTGCAGCGTCTGGCGGCAGTACGCGGAGAACGTTGCGGAGTCCTTGCAACGTGGCATGCGTGTCATCGTCAACGGTCGCCTCAAGCAGCGTTCGTACGAGACCAAGGAAGGCGAGAAGCGCACGGTCTTCGAACTCGACGTCGAGGACGTCGGGCCGGCCCTGCGCAACGCCACCGCCAAGGTGACGAGAGTCAACCGTGGCGCGGGCGCTCCCGCCGGTGGGGGCAGCAGTGCCTCCGCTTCCTCAGACGACCCCTGGGCGGCGGCACCGAGTGCCGGCGGTTCCTGGGGCGGCGCGAGTTTCGACGAACCCCCCTTCTAGCAAGCGGCCGTTTCGCGGCCAATCATCACGACAACCATTGGACCATCCCAGCATTGCTGGGCACCCGAAGAACGGAGCACCACGATGGCCCCGAATCCGAAGCGCGAACTTCGCAAGCCGATGAAGAAGAAGGTTTGCATTTTCTGCAAGGACACGGCTAACCCCGTCGACTACAAGGACGCAGCCTCGCTGCGCAAGTACATCTCGGACCGCGGCAAGATCCGCGCCCGTCGTGTCACTGGCGCCTGCGTGCGTCACCAGCGCGACATCGCGATCGCTGTGAAGAACAGCCGCGAGATGGCACTTCTCCCCTACACCTCGTCAGCTCGCTGACCCGACTAGACACGGAGCAATGAGATGAAGCTCATCCTCACGCAGGCCGTCGACGGCCTGGGCGAGCCCGGCGACGTCGTCGACGTCAAGGACGGTTTCGGCCGCAACTTCCTCCAGCCCCGCGGCTTCGCCGTGGCCTGGACGAAGGGTGGCGAGAAGCAGGTCACGCAGATCAAGCGCGCGCAGAAGGCCAGGGCCGTGCGCGGCGTCGATCACGCCAAGGAGATCAAGGCAGCCCTCGAGGGCTCGCCGGTCAAGTTGGTCGCGCATGCCGGCGCCACCGGCAAGCTGTTCGGCTCGATCACGGCTTCCGATGTCGCCGTGGCCGTGCGCAACGCCGGTGGCCCGGCGCTCGACAAGCGAGCACTCGTCCTGTCGGCACCGATCAAGTCGGTCGGCGAGTACAAGGTGCAGGTCAAGTTGCACGATTCGGTGACGGCCAACGTCGTCCTGAACGTCGTCGCCGGCTGACACCGACACCACCTCGAACGGGCTCCACGGCTTCGGCCGCGGGGCCCGTTTCGCATGCGCCGGAGGACGGTTCGAGCGGGCTCCAGAGCTCGCTGCACCGGTCTTCCGGGGCCCCCATCAAGGCCTCGTGGAAATCGGTCACACGGGGAAAACCGTATGTGGCACAAGGACTTTTGGCCTGTGATGTGTCGCACTTTGCGCCCTTTTGGCGCGTTATTGCGCTTGCCAGCGACGCTTTACGTTTCATTTATATCCAACGCACCGTCGGATCCTTACGGTTTGCCTGACGTCAGCGCGGGACTCGCCTGCTCCGACGCACTCTTAGCACGGAGGCCACGTGAATCTTCTCGCGATCGACCTCAATGCCCCCGCTAGTTATGTCACGGTAGGTCCGTTCACGGTCTCTCCGGGCAATCTGGTCATGATCGTGGCAGGCATGGTGCTGTTCCTCGCAGCCCTCGCACTGCCGTTCCCCGGACATGACAAGGACAAGCGATGAGCACTGGGTCTTCATGGTCGGCACGGTTGCGTGCCGCAACACTTGAGAAATACCAGCCCGATGATCTCCTCCCAGATACGCAGCCGGCCTATGTCGCCTCGTGGATCTACGTCTTCGGCATCCTGACGCTCTCGGCCCTCGGCATGATCATCGCCTCCGGCCTGGTGCTCACGCTCAAGGGCCCGTCCTGGTGGCACGTGTCCACCGTCGGCCACTACGTGAACTCGGTGCACCTGTGGAGCGTTGAGCTGTTCTTCCTCTTCATGGTCGTGCACCTGTGGGGCAAGTTCTGGATGGCCGCGTGGCGTGGACATCGCCTCTTCACCTGGATCACCGGAGCCCTGGCGTTCCTGGTCTCGATCGTCACCGGCTTCACCGGGTACATCATCCAGGGCAACTTCGACTCGCAGTGGATCGCGACCCAGGGCAAGGATGGCTTCAACGCCACTGGCATCGGCGCCTACTTCAACGCCCTGAACACCGGCCAGGCCATCCTCCTGCACGTGTCGCTGCTGCCGCTGGTCGTCGGCGTCATCGTGGTGGCGCACGTACTGCTGGTGCGCACGCATGGCGTCGTGCCGCCGATTGATGCGGAGGACGTGAAATGAGCGTGATGGGCAAGCAACGCAAGGTTGACCTGGTGAAGTGGACGGGACCCAAGCGCCCGTACGACCTGGTCAAGGAAGCCACCATCGCCTTCACCGTGGTCGCAGTGCTCGCGCTCGGACTGGCGGGTCTGTTCAGCTCGCCGGACGACAAGGCGCTCACCATGCAGTCGTGGGCAACCGATTCGCCGGCGGACTTCGCCGCCACGGCGACAGGGGAGCTGGCCGGCACCACCACGTCGGCTGGTTACGGCCCGCCTTACAACCTCAACGGTGACCCGCAGTCGCTCGGCCCCATCGCGCCGGCCAAGTGGATCGGCGTGAAGATCCCGGTGGACGCTCCGAACGACTTCGTCGTGAACCCGCTGAAGCAACTGCACGATCCCAACATCGATGCCGCCATCAAGACCTGGGCGGCAGCCACGTCGGATCAGCAGACGAAGTGGGCGACCGGTTACTCGGACGCACTGACCAAGGCCAATGCGGCAAGTGTCGCTGACCCCAACGGCACCTTCGGCCCCGTGCCGACGCTCATCAGCGGCCTGGTTGGCATGGCCAAGGCCGGTGGCCTCGACGGTGCTCTCACCACCGAGGACTCCAACCTGCCGACCAACTTCACCAAGCCCATGCTGTTCCTCGCGGACAGCGGCAGCTACTTCAGTGACAAGGCGACTGCGCAGCACCTGCAGGGCGACCAGATGGGCATGATGAACGAGACGGGTTCGTACCCCGGTCAGTCATGGCTCTGGCTCATGTCCTTCTGGTACCAGATCGAACCCTTCAAGTCGTCGAGCAATGCCGACCTCCAGATCTTCCTGGTCGTGGGCCTGCTCAGCTTGCTGTTCATGTTGCTGCCCATGCTCCCGGGCGTGCGTCGGATCCCGTACCTGATCCCCGTGCACCGAGTGATCTGGCGCGACTACTACAAGCGTCGTCGCTGACCTGAACGGCGAACGGGCTCCTCGGCTTCGGCCGCGGGGCCCGTTCCTATTGTTGGGGATGCGTCAGAGCGACTTGTTGCGCAGAGCCTCGATGAGCCCGTCGCAGGCGCGCTCGATGAGGTCGAGCATGTGCTCGAAGCCCTGGGCTCCCCCGTAGTAGGGATCCGGTACCTCGAGTTGCCCAGGGTCTGAAGTGCCCGCGCTGCTTTGGGCGGGGTCGAATTCGCGCAGGTAGCGGATGCGCGAACGCTGCGCCTCCGTGCGCGCCAGCGCCTGCAAGGTGGCGTGGTTCTGCGCGTCCATCACGAGGACGAGGTCGCGTTCGTCGAACCACTCGCGACGGAACTGCCGGGCGCGATGGTCGCCCGTGTAGCCGCGCAGTTCCCAGGCCGCCTGCGAGCGCGGATCGGCCGCATCCCCGACGTGCCAGCCGCCGGTGCCAGCGCTGTCGACGACGACGTGATCGAGGTGCGCGAGTTCGAGCTTGCGGCGCAGGACCACCTCAGCCGCCGGGCTGCGGCAGATGTTGCCGAGGCACACCATGATCACCCGGTACTCAGCAGGGACGCGGTGGCGCTTCATCGAGTGGCACCTTCGATGATCCAGGCGTCCATGCGCGAGCGGCGCCACATGAGCCCGCCGCGCGTCGCCATGAACGCGATCATCGCGCACCACAGCGCGAGCACGCCCAATTGCCAGTGCAGCACGGCCCAGGCGAGGGGCAGGAACACCGTCATCGCCATGGTGAGGACGAAGGCGACGTAGTGCCGGTCTCCGCTGCCGATGAGGACGCCGTCGAGCAGGAACACGATGGCCGCCAGCGGTTGGTGCGCGCCCACCACGAGCAGGCACAAGGTGATGAGGTGCTGGACGTGCGCGTCGGAGCTGAACAACGGCGGTACGACGGGTGCTAGCAGCATCGTGATGCCGCCCGCGATCGCTCCGTAGCCGATCGACCAGCGCAGCAGCCGTTGCACCACGTCATGGACGAGGTGCCCCTCGGATGCCCCCAAGCGCTTACCCACCATGGCCTGGGCGGCGATGCCCAACGCATCCAGCAGGTTCGAGAGCACATACCAGATGGAGAGTGACACCTGGAAGGCCGCCAGCTCGCCGTTGCCGAGGCGCGCGGCCACGACCGTGGTGCCCGTGAAGACGACGCGGAGGGAGAGGGCGCGCCACAGCAGCGGCAGGCCCACGACGAAGGCGTCGCCCAGACTGCTCATGCGTGACGGTCGCGCGGGTGCGCCGATGGAATGCGCGTAGCGCAGCAGGGCCACGGCATACGCGACGAACCCGAGCGTCTCCGCGACACCCACAGCCAGGCCGGCGCCGAAGGTGCCGATGTGGAACACGAAGAGGAAGGTGGCGCACAGCGCGATGTTGACGGCCACCTGCAGCGCGGTGACGAGAAAGGTGATGCGGGTGTCCTGCAGGCCGCGGAACATGCCGACGGCCGCCATGCTTGCCATCATGGCGGGGGCGCCGAAGGCCACCCCGTGCAACCAGGCCACAGCCTCCGGCACCACGGCTGCCGAGAGGCCTATCGCGCCCGCGAAGGATTCTGCCCCCCACCACATGATGAGTGCGATTCCGACGCCGAGGACCAGGCCGATGGTGATGTAGTCGATGCCATCCGCCACCGCCTCCCGGGCCTGTGCGGCACCGAAGCGCCGGGCCACCACGCTCGTCGACGTGTACGCGAGGAAGTAGCTCAGGCTGCTCGCGATCCCGAACACCGCCGCCCCACCCGCGTAGCCCGCCAGTTGGTTGGTGCCGAGCGACCCGATGAAGGCGGCGTCCGTGAGCAGGAGCAGGGAGGGCGCCACCAGAGCCCCGAAAGCGGGCACGGCAAGCCGCAGCACCTCGTGGCTGAAGGGTTGGAGCCGCACCGTGCCATTGTGCCAACGTCGGCGCCGCCGGTCGCATGAACGACCGTTCACGGATTGGTCGTCAACGAGTTTCCGTCCACAGCCTGTGGGTGGAATCGCTGAGGGCCCATCGGGCTTTCCACCGAGTTGTCCACAGGCACACCGAAGCCGTCCACAAGCTGCGAACAGGTCCCAAGGGGCGGTCCACAGCCAAATCCACAGCGCCGCCCACAGGGTCGGTCGCGCCTGTCAGACCCTCAAAGTAGACATGCCCATGGAGGCATCCGCATGAGCATTGCCGAGTTCCCGGTCGATACCGACTTCGCTCCTGATCGCCTGCCTCCGCAGGATCTGGCGGCGGAAGCCTCGGTGCTCGGCGCCATGATGCTGAGCAAGGATGCCATCGCCAATGTGGTGGAGGCCCTGCGTGAGCACGACTTCTACAAACCCTCGCACGCCACCATCTTCGGCGTCATCATCGACCTGTACGGCCGCGGCGAACCGGTCGATGCGCTCACCGTCTCCGCGGAACTCAGCAGGCGCGGCGAGTCCGCTCGGGTCGGCGGCGCCCCCTATCTGCACACCTTGGTCCAGGGTGTCCCCACGGCCGCCAATGCCGCCTACTACGCGGAGATCGTGCACGAGCGCGCAATCCTGCGGCGCCTGGTCGAGGCCGGCACACGCATCGTGCAGATGGGCTACGCCGGGCAGGGCAACATCGATGACGTTGTCGATCGAGCGCAGGCGGAGGTCTACGAGGTCACGGACCGACGCACGGCCGATGACTACAAGCCGCTGTCCGAGCTCATGGGCGACGCGCTCACCGAGATCGAGGCCATCGGCAACCACGGCGGCGAACGGGTGGGGGTGCCTACGGGGTTCGAAGACCTGGATCGTCTCACCAACGGTCTGCACCCCGGGCAGCTCGTCATCATCGCGGCCCGTCCGGCCATCGGAAAATCGACGCTGGCGCTGGACTTCGCACGCGCGGCGAGCATCGGCAGCGGCCTGACATCGGTCTTCTTCTCGCTGGAAATGGCCCGCAATGAGATCGTCATGCGCCTGCTTTCCGCTGAAGCGGGTGTATCGCTGCACAACATGCGGTCCGGGCAGATGAACGATGCCGACTGGCAGAAGTTGGCGCGCAAGATGGCCGCCGTCTCCGAGGCCCCGCTGTACATCGACGATTCGCCGAATCTCACCATGATGGAGATTCGCGCCAAGGCCCGCCGTCTGAAGCAGCGCCACAACCTCCGTCTCATCGTGCTCGACTACATGCAACTCATGACCTCGGGTCGAAAGGTCGAGAGCAGGCAGCAGGAGGTCTCGGAGTTCTCGCGCCAGTTGAAGCTCCTGGCCAAGGAGCTCGAGGTGCCGGTCATCGCGCTGTCGCAGTTGAACCGTGGCCCGGAACAGCGCACGGACAAGAAGCCCATGCTCGCCGACCTCCGTGAATCCGGCTCGCTCGAGCAGGATGCGGACGTCGTCGTCCTCATCCATCGCGACGATGCCTACGACCGTGACTCACCGCGAGCCGGTGAGGCCGATCTCATCGTGGCCAAGCACCGCAACGGGCCCACATCGACGGTGACCGTCGCCTTCCAAGGGCACTACTCACGGTTCGTCGACATGGCGCGGGGCTGACTGCCAGCCGCCATCAAGATCGTGGCGCTGTGCGTCCGTCAACCGTGGCGGCGCGAAGACGCCAGGGTCAGCACCAGACCCCCGACGATCCAACAGGCGAGGACGACGATCGCATGCGTCGCGCCGCGGCCGTCGAAGAACGCCATCGAACGGATCACCGTGCCGGCTGCGCCGACGGGAAGGTACTGGCCG